>VXWP01000033.1 GCA_009835325.1 Gemmatimonadota bacterium
CTGCCGGCCGGCTCCATGGGCGGCAGCAGGGCGGGGTCGAATTTCCGCATCCAGCGCCGATCGATCCAGTCCTTCAGCCGCCACACCCAGGGGCCGTGGAAGGAGGCGTGGCGACGGCTCGCGACGGCGTTGCGCGTCCCGGTCATGAGCAGTGCGAGCGCGGAACCCTGGGGCCTGTAGGGAACCAGGGATCGGTGCTCGAGCCAGGCATGGAGGTTACGGGCCAGGACCGGTCCCTCCCGGACCGCGTAGACCCCCGATTTGGGCAGGGAACGGGAAGGAAATTCAATACAGTCACCCGAGGCGAAGACGTTGTCGTAACCCATGGCCTGCAGGGAGGGCCGGACGCGGATGAACCCGGCGCCGCTGGTCTCCAGGTTTGTATCTTTCAACAGACCGGGCGGCGCTCCGCCCGTTGCCCAGAGCAGGAAGTCGCAGGGCAGGGACGGATGATCCTCGAAATGGACACCCGTTTTATCCACGCCCATGACTCGATTGCCGGTCAGGCAGGTGATCTCCTTTTCTTCGAGGTACCGTCCGATGATCGCGGCGACACGGGGACGGTGCCCGGTCAGCAAAGTCGTCTGCGAATCCACGAGGGTGATCCGGACGGGCGCAAATTTCGCTCCCCATCTCGAGTGCATGGCGAAGGCCAGTTCCACGCCCGCCGCGCCGCCTCCCGCGATGACGATCCGTAACGGGCCCCCGTCGCTCCGGTGGTTTTTCTCGAACTCGTGAACGCGCTTCAGCAGCAGGCCGAGCGGCCTCGTGGGCACGGCGTGTTCCCGCACGCCCGGGGTGTCCATGCCCCTGGGGATCGAACCGACGTTGATCGAGAGGGCATCGTAGGCAAGGGGTGGTCGGCCGTCGTCGAAGTAAACCTGCTGGAGGTCCGGGTCGAGGCCGGCCACCCGGGCCCGGACGAACCGGATGCCCGCCCAGTTGCAAAGCGGCCTCAATTCCATTTCCATCTCGTCGGGCCGGTACAGGCCGGCCAGGCAACCGGGCAGCATGCCGGAATAGCAGACGGTGGACTCGTCCGAGATGAGCGTGACGCGGATGCCCCCCAGGGCCTTCTTCATGGCCAGCATGCGGATCACCTGCACGTGGGAATGGCCGCCGCCGACCAGCACGAGGTCCTTTTTGAAAGGGACGGTCTGGATCATTAACGGAATATACTTGGCGAGACCGTGCAGCCAAAGTCCATAATGACTTGCGAGACCGTATCGACCATTGACCATGAAGATCTCGGCAGATAACCGAAAATGCCCGTTTTTCGGAGTCGATATCGAAACCTGATCGACCTTGACACGCGCAGTAGATTATCCTGACGATGCGGCCTTCCCTTAACACGGTGAACCGTATGCGAGAGATCCTGAGAAACCTGAACTTCCAAAAGGAGTATCAATGGCATTCAACATCAAAAAGCGCGGCAAGCTGACCTACTATTACCACGGCGAAAACCCGGTGCTGTCGGCCCTGGTTACGGAAGCGCAGCCGGATGGGGACATTAAGATCTACTTCGCCGGTCTCACGGGCGGCTATTCCGCCAAGGGTGTGCTGGAGCGGGATGAACTGATTTCGATGGAACCGGACCAGGAGATCCCCCTGGTCTTTCAAAGTTGGGAGAAGTGGCTGATTGACGCCGGCCTGTGCGAGTCGCTTCGGGATATCGACTTCATCGAAGTGCACGCCTTCGGGTGCCAGCCCAAGTCGCCGAATCCCCTCGTGGACCCGGTGGGTTACGCCGCCGAGCAGGATCGGCTGAAGGAAGCGTATGCCCGGGCGTATAGCAGCTTCTTCAGGGATTGTCTGCCGGACAACGGTGTGCCGTGCCGCTTTACGGTCCATCTCGTCGACGTCCCGGATAAAGCCGCGTCTTACGAGTTCTACTCAACAGCCCTGTGGCAGCGGTCGCTCCAGTCCGGTTCGTCTGATTAACGCGTGTGGATCCGACCCGGCGTGAAAGTTGAAGTCATTCGACCGACCGGGGGCCGGCTGCCGGCTGGACACGCAGTCGATTCGCCGTGCCCGCCGGGCTCGATTACCGGCTTGACACCCCGTCGAATCAGGACCATATTCACCGGGTTCATTCCACCGATTTGACGGACCGATTTTACGGTCTGATTTCCTACCTCTTTTCAGCACGCACCCCGGAAGGAGCGATGCATGCCCACGCGGTCCCCGCAGGAGACGCTGGAGGCGCTGAAACAGTTCGACACCCCTACGATCACCAACGTGGTGGCCACCTATCCCACCCATCCCCTCTGCCTCGGTCTATACAACCCGTGGGCGGTGAACTGGTACACGGACCAATCCATTAAATGCATGTATCCCGAACTCGGGCGCACCGTGGGCTACGCCGTCACCTGCGTCTTCGGCCTGCCCGAGCCGGGTTTCAAGAACCTCTCCTTCATCGATGTCATCGACGCCCTGGACGAATCCCCCGGGCCGACGATTCTCGTGATCCGGCAGAATTTCCCCGAGGAGATCGCCGGAAAAGTGGGATTGGCGGGCGGGAACATGACGGCTTCCGCAAAGGCCGTGGGTTGCGTGGGCGTGGTTTCCAACGGACCGTCGCGGGACATACACGAGATCCGGCCGATGGAGGTCCAGTACCTGCTCAGCGGCGTCACGCCGGGCCACGGGGACCAGGCCGTGCACGCGGTGAACGTGCCCGTATCCGTGGGCGGCATGGACGTGGCGCCGGGCGAGATCATCCACATGGACGAGAACGGCGCGTGCAAGTTTCCCGCCGACAGGATGGACGCGGTGCTCGAGAACGCCACCGCGCTGGCGGAGGAGGAAGAAGCACGCATCGATGCCTTCGAACGCGCCCGGTCGGCTGACGACGTCAAGGCGATCCTGGGCGGACACAGCTACGGCAAGAAAGAAGATGAATAATGAAATGCGTATTCATCGTACTTGATACCGTCCGCCGGGACTACCTTTCAACTTACGGCAACGACTGGGTGCATACGCCCGCCCTGGACCGATTGGCCGAACGGGGCGTCGTTTTCGACAATCACTGGGTGGGCTCGCTGCCCTGCATGCCCGCGCGGCGGGAGTTCATGACCGGGCGGTACAATTTCATCTACCGGGGTTGGGGTCCCATCGAACCCTACGACGATACGCTGCCGGGCGAGTTGCGGAAGAACGACGTCTTCACCCACCTGCTGACCGATCATTACCACTACTTCGAACTCGGGGGCGAGAACTATCACACGGCGTTCAACACCTGGGACTTCTTCCGCGGCCAGGAGAACGACTGGTGGGCGTCCCACGTGGACCGCATGGCCCTGCCCGACTACCTGGGGCAACTCAGCCAGCAGAATTTCGGCAACCGCAAACTGCAGCAGCGCGAGGAGGACTTCTCCGGCCCGAAGACCGCGCAGGCGGCCATCGAGTGGCTGAAGACGAACCGGGCGTCCGACGACTGGTTCCTGCAGGTCGAGATCTTCGATCCCCACGAACCCTTCTACTGCACCGAGAAGTACCGGGCCATGTACGGCGACGATTACGACGGGCCTTTCTACGACTGGCCCAGCTACGACGAGGTCCACGAATCCCCCGAAGCGGTCGAACACATCCGGAAGTGCTACGCCGGACTGCTCACGATGACGGACCACTGGGTGGGCCGGATATTCGATACGCTCGACGACCTGGGACTGTGGGACGACACGTTGGTCGTGTTCACGACGGATCACGGGACCATGCTGGCGGAGCATGACTTCTGGATGAAGAACATCATGCCCCTGTACAACGAGATTGTCCGGATTCCGCTGATCGTGAGCCTGCCCGGCAACGAGCGGGCCGGCACGCGCACCGGAGCGCTCACGCAGACCATCGACCTGATGCCGACTTTTCTCGACTACTTCGATACCCCGCCGCCTCCCCACGTCCAGGGACGTTCCCTGCGGAAGGTGCTGGACGGCGACGGAGGCCGGAAGGACGGCATCTTCGGATATTTCGGGATGGCGATGAACATCACGGACGGAAGGTTCGTGTACATGCGCAACCCGGTCAACGAGGACGCGGGACCGCTGTATGCGTACACGGCCATGCCCACGGGCGGCTTGAACCGCTGGTATCCCAGGGAGGTGTACGACCGGGTCGAAACCGGCCGGTACTTCGGCCACACCTACAACCTACCGTTGTACAAAATCCCCACCGACGGGAAGGTCCCGCGGCACCACCCCGACGAAGCGTCCTACGCGGGGCGGAACCAGCTGTTCGACGTCGCGGCGGACCCGGCACAGCAGCACCCTATAGAAGATCCGGCATTGGAAGCCCGGTTCACAGAACGGATCGCCGGGCATCTGAAGGCCTGCGAGGCCATGCCCGAACAGTTCTCCCGCCTGGGCATCGACCCGCCAGGAGCGTAGGCAGGTCCATCGATCCGCTCGGAGCTTTGGATGGAAAGATCATGAAGAAGACGCTAGTCCTTCGACGTTTCCCGGCGACGCTCCTGCTCGCCTTCGCGCTGATGTTCGTGAACTGCGGCGGCCAGCCTGCGCAGGACGATCCCGATGAAAGTGCTCCCGAGTTGTTCTTCGGCCAGACCGCGGAAATGAAGGAGGCGGCCCACGCCGCGCTGATGGAGCGCCTGCCCGACGACGCCGCGCCCCTGGAGTACCAGGTGTTCCGGTACATGGCCGCGGAACCCAAGAGCATGGACCAGGGCGTCTCGATCTACGTGGCGGGCGGAAGCGAGTTCCACTTCGAGCGTCTCGTCATGTTCGGACTGAACGGGGAGCTTATCCCCGGCGCGGCGCAGTCGTGGGAACCCACTGAGGACGGCAAGACCTGGACCTTTCACCTGCGCCGGGACGGCCGGTGGAGCGACGGCCGGCCCGTCACGGCCCATGATTTCGAATATACCTTCAAGCGGTTTCTCCATCCCAACGCGGGCAACGTCTACGCCTTTCTCTATTACGACATCAAGGGCGCCCGTGCCTACAACCAGCGGGAAACGGACGACGTGAGCACTGTGGGCGTTACGGCCCTGGACGACTACACCCTGGTCATCGAGACGGAGCAGTCCTGCGCCTTCCTGCCCCATATCACCGCCTACCTCACTTCCGCACCCGTCCCGCCCTGGCAGGTGGAGAAGTACGGGGATCAGTGGGCGCTTGCCGGCACCTGCCTGACCAACGGACCCTTCCAGCTCGAGACGTGGAAAACGGGCCAGTACATGACTTTCGGTCTGAACCCCCATTACACCGGATCCAATCCCGGTCATCTCCGCCAGATCGTCCGCATATTCAACGCCATGGTCGGATCGGCCAGCGCGGCGAACGACATGGGACTACTGCCTTACGAGAACGACGAGATCGACGTGATCGACGTCAGCCCCATGGTCTACGGCGGCCTGCGTAACGACCCGGAGTGGAACGAACGGGCGTGGTCCTACGACCAGTTCACGACGATCTACCTGTTCTTCCGGACGCGCGAGCCCCCCTTCGACAACCTCAAGGTCCGCCAGGCCTTCGCCCACGCCATCGACCAGGAGTCGCTGAACGAGACGATTCTCCAGGGCATGATGATCCCCGCCTACACCATGCTGCCGCTCCATTTCCCCGGCTACGTGGGTGACAAGTACCGGGACCACCAGCGGTTCGACGTGGACCTCGCCCGGCAGCTGCTTGCCGAGGCCGGCTATCCGGAGGGCAGGGGATTCCCGCGGATGGATATATGGCTCGCCGACGCCACCCCCGCTTCCGCCATCAGCCAGGTGGCCCAGGCGATCCAGGAGATGCTCAAGGAGAACCTGAATATCCAGATCGGCATCCAGAACACCGAAGGAGCAGCGTACCGGTCGGCCATGTACAACTGGGAGTTTCCCATGAGCATCATCGGGTTCAACTACGACTTCCCCGATCCCCACAGCATGCTGGGCATCATCTGGCGGTCCCAGCCCAGGGGCTACACGCGCCACGACTGGCTGAACCCGGAATTCGACCGGCTGATCGACGCGGCGGCCGGAGACCTGAACCACGAAGCACGCCTGGCGATGTACGACGAGGCCGAGGGGATACTCGCCTCCGAGGCCGCGGCCGTCTTCCTGTGGCATGTCAAGACCTACCAGTTGCGCAAGCCCTGGCTGAAGGGGTTCCGTGAAGACCGGTGGGGCAACTTCCCCAATTACCGGAACGCAAACACGTACTATGACCTCTACATCGGTGAAGAGGCCGTGGAAAGCGACCGACGCATTGACTATTAAGGCGCCGGGGCGACAGGCACGCTTTGACCGAAGGATCGACTACTGACATGGAAAACGGACACCAGTACATCGAGATGACCGATGCGCAGCGGGAACATATCGACCAGTACGGATACCTGGTTATCGAAGACGCCCTGCCTCCGGCGGTCGTCGGGGAGTTGAACGGGGCCATCGACGAAGTGTACGACCGGGCCCGGAAGGAAGGCACGCTTGGGAAAGGCGGCGATCTGAACATGCGGAACTGCATCGTGGCCCACGACGCCTTCCTGCAACTGCTGGACTGGCCGGCGACCATTCCCCTGGCCTGGGGCGCGCTCAGCTGGAACATCCAGATGATCACCTCCCACCTCATCGTACTGCCATCGGGACCGGAACCTACCGAGGAGGCCAAGCGCGGACACGGCATGCACCGTGACGGCGGCCGGTCCTTCGTGGAAATGCAGGAACCCCATCCCCGCATCCTGCTGAAGATCGCCTACGTGCTCAGCGACCAGACGGATCCTTCCTCCGGGGCCACTTCCCTGGTGCCCGGCAGCAACCGGATTACGGGGCAGCCGCCCAGGGACCCGGACACGGGATGGCCCTATGGCGCCATCCAGATGAACCTGCCCGCCGGCAGCGCATTCCTGTTCGAGCAGCGCACATTCCACTGTATCGGACACAACTGGAGCGGCCACGACCGTCGGACCATCTTCATGGGCTATGCGTACCGCTGGGTCAAGCCCATGGATTACATCCAGATGCCGAAGTCCCTCGTGGAACGCTGCTCGCCGTTGCAGAAACAGTTGATCGGCGAGGTGGGAGACGCCCTCAGCTACTACCTGCCGGAAGACGAGGACGTCCCGCTGAAGGCATTCCTCGCCGGGAAATGATACCCGCCCATGTCCAATGTCCTCCTGCTCATCTCCGACGAGCACAACCCTTTCTATTCCTCGGTCTACGGCCATCCTTTTGTTCAGACGCCAGCCATGGACCGTCTCGCGGCGAACGGGGTCGTCTACGATAGCGCCTACTGCCCGTCGCCCCTGTGCACACCCAGCCGGTCCGCCTTCATGACGGGGCGCAGAGTGCACGAGATCCAGGCCTATTCCAACTGCATCCTCGGTGTCGAACCGGACATTCCCACCTACGGAGGCGCCTTGTCGGAACAGGGCGTATACTCCGTGCACGCGGGCAAGACACACGTCTTCGCACCGAGCGGTGAGTTGGGTTTCAGCGAGGTGCGCCTGGGCGGCAGGGAACGAGGCGCCGGCGATCCGGAAATCGGTCGTCGGCCCTTCCGGATCAGGCAGGCAGCCGCAGAACGGGCGGCCCAGTTCGGGGTAAAGGAGTCCCATCTCCGCCTCGACCTGGATCGCGTCGATGCGGCCGTGGACTGGCTGACGCATGTCGCGCCATCGCTGGGGCGACCGTGGACCCTCACGGTAAACATCATCCATCCCCATTTCCCCCATTACACCTCGCAGGAGCTGTGGGATCTCTATTCCCAGGGCGGCGATCTGCCGGAATACGGGGTCGACGAGGATACCGCGAACCATCCCCGCGCCCGTGAAGTGCGCGAACATTTCCAAACGGATCATTTCACCGAGGATCAGGTGCGGGGCCAGCGCCGCGGTTACCTGGCCTGCGTGACCTTCGTGGACCGGCAACTGGCGCGCCTGGTCGAGGCGCTGCAAGCAGCGGGGCTGTATGACTATACCAATGTTATCTACACGTCGGATCACGGCGAGATGCTCGGCAAGTTCGGCATGTGGTGGAAATGCTCCCTCTACGAAGACGCAAGCCGCATTCCCTGCATCGCGGCGGGACCCGACTTCCCGCCCGGGCTGCGGGTTTCGACACCGGTGGACCTCCACGACGTCCAGGCGAGCCTCTTCGCGTCGACGGGCGCAGAACGGCCGGCAGACTGGGTGGGCCGTCCCCTGCAGCATGTGCCCGAGGACGATGATCAGCGCATGGTGTTCTCGGAATACCATGGCCATGGAGCCCGGCACAGTGCTTTCATGATCCGGAAAGGAAAATGGAAATATCTCCATCACATCGGCACGCCCCACCAGTTGTTCGATCTGGAAAGAGATCCCGATGAACTTCGGAACGTGCATGAGGCGCACCCGGCGGTCGCTGCCGACCTGGAACGGGAACTCCGCCTAATCTGCGATCCAGAGACGGAGGACGACCGCGCGGACCAGTTCATCGAGGCGCAGCTCGCGTCCATGGCGTCCGCCGGCTGAGTGAAGACCGCCGACAGACTGACCACCGCCCACCCAACGGAGACCGATGAGCGAGAAACGACTGCTGGGCATCACCGTCCTGGCCGATTTCATCCTGAACGAAGGGGTGGAAGCCGTGCTGGACAACCTGGTGGACCGGGCGGGCGCCACGGCCGTGGCGGTGAATCCCACGGTGACCGCGCCGTCCGAGGAGGGCGTCGGTTCCTTCCAGCCGCCCAGCGACGCCGGCAGCAGTCCCCGCCTCTTCGACCGGCCGCTGTGGGGCCGACGTTCGCTTTGGGTCCGGAGTGCACCGAGTTACAAACCCCGTCTGTCGTATTATGCAGAAACCCCGTACAAGCCCCGTGAACCCAACGAACTGACGGACGCCTGCGGCGACCTGATCGAACGGTTCATCGACGCGGCGCTGGACCGTGGGCTCGAGGTCTATCTGCAGCTGAGCGGCGCGACACCGCCGGGCCTGTCGGACGAGGACCGGCCGCGAAGGCCGGACGGGGAGCTGCCGGACCGCATGGCCGACACGGGCTGCCTCGCCAGCGAGGCGATCCGGGCTTTTATCGCCGCTTACGTGCGTGACCTGCTTGAACAGTATCCCCGCGTAACCGGCTTTCGCCCCGACTGGCCCGAGTATCCCTGTTACAAGCTGGACGAGGCCTTCCAGGACTTCAATCCCCAGGTGGCGCGGTGGGCCTCGGCCAACGGGTTCGACTTCGAAGCCATCCACCGGGACGTGCGGGCGGCCTACGTTTACCTGCACGGAAGGCTCGAAAACCGGGACCTGCTCGACCTCGGCGGCCCCGGCCGAGGCGCGGCGACGCTGGCCGCCGTATTCCGGTCCTTTCCCGGCATCGCGGAATGGCTGCGACTGAAATCCGCCTTGTCAGGCGACCTGCTGCGGCACTGGAGAACGGTCATCACGACGCACGGCGGTCCCGATAAGAAGCTATCGGCCAACGCCTTCATGACGCCACTCACCTTGTGGACCGGCTTCGATTTCCGCGGCGCTCCGGAGACCTGCGACGCGGTGTCCCCCAAGCTGTATACCATGCACTGGTCGGTCATGGTGGAATTCTGGGGAAAGGTGCTGCTGGAACATAATCCCGGCCTGGACGAACGGCTCCTGGTGCGTTCGCTCGCCCACCTCTTCGACCTCGGAGACGAAATCACGGCCACCCGGATCGACGATTACGGGTACCCCGATCCCGATGAGCCCCATCCTATCCCCGATGACGCCCAGCGGCGGCGCATCGAGCAGGTCTGCGCGGAGGTGAACGGGCGCGCGCTCGTCACGCCACTCATGCACGGCTACGGCCCCCTGCATGATTTCGCCCGCCGTTTCCGGGTGGTGGCGGAGAGTCCGGCCGACGGCGTATGGATCAACCGGTACGGGTACCTGAGCGACGACAAGCTGGACGCGGTGGGGCGTATCTGGCGGCAGGCCCGTCGAGCATCTTGAAAACGCGCCCTGGACGTGATCGGCCGGCTCCGGCGGCACATCGACGGCAGACCCGGTAGAGGAAACCCGATGACCCGTCCCAACATCCTCTTCATCATGACGGACCAGCAGCGTTTCGATACGATCGCCGCGCTGGGCAACGAGCATATCTATACCCCCAACATGGACCGTCTCGTGCGGCGGGGCGTGTCCTTTACCCAGGGCTACTCGACCTGTCCTGTCTGCGTGGCGGCGCGGACGACCATCCGTACGGGATGCGATCCGCCCACGACGCGGGTATTCAGCAACGGCCGGTCCGCGCCCGTGCCCGGCCAGGCCGATACGCTCGAGGGCCGGTGCGGAGACTATCTTGCCCGTACCCTTTCGGCCGCGGGCTACCGGACCTTCGGCGTGGGGAAGTTCCACACCTTCCCGTGGAACGAGGACGTGGGTTATGCGTCCCAGCTCCACAGCGAGGAACTCTACGGCAGTGAGGAGCAGCGGCGCGGAGACGCCTACGCGGGCTGGATCGCCCGCGAGCATCCGGATTTCGACTATATCGAAGCGCTCATGGGGGAGCGGACCGAGATGTACTACATGCCCCAGGCAAGCCCGCTGCCCGCCCACTTGACCGTGGAGTCCTGGGCCGCGGACCGCGCGATCGAGGCGCTAAGCGCGTTCGATGACCGGCCGTATTTCGGTTTCGTGTCCTTCATCGGTCCCCATCCGCCCTTCGCGCCGCCCGTGCCCTTCAACCGGATCTACGACCCCGACCGCATGCCGGGGCCCGTGTGCGGCGACCAGAACGTGGACCACCTGGACGAGCAGATTCCCTTCATGAACCGGATCATCTGGGCCGATGAAATCAACGACGCGCTGACCCGCGTCCTCAAGGCCCGCTATTACGGAGAGATCACCTACATCGACGATTGCCTGGGCCGGATACTGGACGCCGTCGAGACCCGCGAGGACGCCGGCAACACCCTCATCTGCTTCTTCTCGGATCACGGCGACCACCTCGGGGATCATACCGCATGGCAGAAGGAGAGTTTCTTCGACGTCTCGGCGCGCGTGCCCTTCCTGGTAAGCTGGCCCGACCGCCTGCCGCGTGACGTTCGACGAGACGACCTCGTTTGCCTGACCGACCTCTTCGGCATCGCTACCCACGCCGCCGGACAGCCTCAGGCGCGCGACGGCGTGGACGTGATTGGAGTGCTAGAAGGAACAGCCCCGCCCAGGGAGACCCTCTTCGGGTATTACGGCGAACCGGGTACGGACCGGTTCAAAATCATGGTACGAAGCGGCGATTGGAAGTATATTTACCTTGCGAACGGCGGCAGGGAGCAGCTGTTCAACACCGCCGAAGACCCGCCCGAAGTTACGAACCGGGCCACGTCCGACCGGGATGTCGCCGACGACCTGTACCGGCGGGGCGTGCAGGCTTGCGGCCATCCGGGCGCCACCGACGCTCTGGATGGCGACCGCCTGCGGTCCTTTCCCTATACGAAGTGGAAGGCCTCCCGTATCTACCAGTTCGACCGGTCGCGGGGCGTGCGGGGGTTTCCAGGTCATCCGCGCGAAGTGCTGGATCCGTGGATCCGGCACGGCCGGCAGTAGTCCCGGATTGGCGGCATGACGTCATGTCGCAGGTTCGTATCTGCAAGAACGAAAAGACCCAGGATTTACCGTGAACCCAGTCGACACAACCACCGCGGTCCCGGCATCGTCCATGCCCTCGGCCGGAGGAGATCCGGTCCCGGTCCCGGCGTTTCACGTGATGATGAAGCCCCGGGGGGCCATCTGCAACCTCGACTGCAAGTACTGTTACTTCCTCGCCAAGGAGGATCTGTATCCCGGCAGCGGGTTCCGCATGTCCGACGATCTGCTCGAGGAATACACCAGGCAGTATATCGAAGCCCAGCAGGTGCCGGAAGTCACTTTCGCCTGGCAGGGCGGAGAGCCCACCCTCATGGGCCTCGAGTTCTTCCAAAAGGCCGTCGAGTTCCAGAAGAAATACCAGAAACCCGACACGCGTATCTACAACTCCCTGCAGACCAACGGCACGCTCCTCGACGCGGACTGGTGCCGTTTCTTCCACGAAAACGACTTCCTGATCGGCCTGAGCCTCGACGGCCCCAAAGCGCTGCACGACGCCTACCGGGTCGACAAGGGCGGCAAGCCGACCTTCGACGCGGTGATGGGCGCGGCGGAGATGATGCAGGTCCATGAGGTCGAGTTCAACATCCTGACCACGGTGCACGCGGCCAACGCGGAACATCCAACCGAAGTCTATCGCTTCATGCGGGACGTGGTGAAGACGCGGTTCCTTCAGTTCATCCCCATCGTGGAACGGGACAACGACACCGGGTACCAGGAAGGCAACGAGGTGACGAAGCGGTCGGTGACGGGGAAGCAGTACGGCCGGTTCCTGATCCGGATTTTCGACGAATGGGTGCGCCGGGACGTGGGGAAAATGTACGTGCAGATCTTCGACGTGTCGCTCGCCGCCTGGTCCGGCCAGAGCCCGGGGCTGTGCATTTTCATGGAGACCTGCGGCGATGCACTCGCCCTGGAGCACAACGGGGACCTCTACGCCTGCGACCACTACGTCGAGCCGGACTACTTGCTGGGCAATATCACCGAGATTCCGATGATGGAGATGGTCCTGTCCGAGCAGCAACGGGCCTTCGGGCAGGCCAAGCTGGACACGCTGCCGCAGTACTGCCTGTCATGCGACGTGCGGTTCATCTGCAACGGGGGATGTCCGAAGAACCGCATCATCACGACGCCAGACGGCGAACCGGGCCTGAACTACCTGTGCGAGGGGTACAAGGCCTTCTTCCACCACATCGACGGCCCCATGCGGTTCATGGCCAACGAACTGCGCCACAGGCGGGCTCCCGCCAACGTGATGACGTACATCCACCGGAAGGAAGCCGAGCTCAGAAGGCAGAAGGCGTTCAAATCGGCGGGGAGAAACGACCCCTGTCCGTGCGGAAGCGGCCTCAAGTACAAGCGGTGCCACGGCAGGTAGTCCGGTGACCGGTCCGTCGCGCACCGCGCCGGAAGTCCATCCTCCGCGCACCACACCGCCACTCGATCCTCACATATAGTAGCCGCGTTCCACCGCGAGGGTGAGGGACAGTTCGATGTCCGAGATCGCCCTGGACATGGCCTGGCCGATGAGGTCCAGCTTGCGCACCTGATCGATGCGATCGGAGGCCTGAGCGAGTTCCCGCGCAGACAGGATCTCTTTGAAGAGGTTGCACGCGTGGGCGAGGTTGATGATCACGACGTCGCGCGGGCTGGGAATCATATCGCTGAACAGCACTTCCATGATGCGTAGCTTGACTTCACGCTCGGCCGTTCCATCGATGATCGGATAGCGCCGCGACCGGAATACCCACAGGAACTGGCCTTCTTCCTTTTTCAGGATTCCCCGTTCGACGAGCCGGTCTATGGCTGTCTCCCGGATGTCTTCGGCGCGGTCGACGACGTGCTCGATCCAGTACCGCGCCCCGTGCGTTTCGGATGACGCCGCGATATCCGCCAGCACGGGGTCGAGAAGATTGTCTCCCAGGGGTTTCGAGTCCACGAGGACCAGCTTGTCGACATCGGTATCGATACGGTTTTCGAGAGCGAGGTCCATCAACACGCCACCGGCGAGACCGTATCGTAACAGACGATCGGGCACGCCCACGAATTTCCCGTCGTCGTCGAGCATGAGCAGCATGATCTCTTCCGCGAATCTTAACATCGTCTCTCCCCGGTCGTTGTTCGGATTTAGTGTGTGCCGCTGGTGTCCCCGTCATCCCTGAGAATTTGATCTGAAACCATAATAACCAGCCACTATTTATTTAACAATATGTAACTTTAATACGTGTCCGATTTCGTGTCCGGTGTCAAGGGAATAAAGCATCTCCAGAACCCGCGGGATCGCTTCAGAAATGGCGCGCAAGTTCCACGCCCCAGTAAGGCGGTTCGTTGACGAATCCGGTCAGGTTGTTGAAATCGATGCCGCCGGTAAGCGATACGTCATCGAAGACGTTTCGGCCGACCAGGGAGATCTCCGTCCCGGTGTTCCCGAACAGATAGGAGAGGCGCACGCCGCATTCCAGCAGCCGGTCGTCCTGGAATTCCACGGATTCGTAGAGAAAGAAGCGCACCGCGCTGCGGTAGGCCAGGTCGGCGGAGGCTACGAGAAAGGACCCGCCCGGCAGGGCCACCGGATAGCGCAGGGCCGCATCCGCGATCCATCGAGGCGCCTGGGGCAGCCCGTTGCCGTCGATCAGGACCGTACCGGGCTCCGGCCCCGGTGGATCCAGCACGGTGCACGGTGCGCCGCAGGGCTGCACGGCGAGTCGCTTGTCGTCGATGCGGGTATGATTGTAACTCAGGCCGCCCGTGACTTGTATCCCGCCCGGCCGCGCAAGGGCCACCTCCGCCTCGAAACCCCGTCCCAGGGTTCTGTCCGCGTTGACCAGCCGGTTGAAGTTGGTCTCGCCGCCTACGGCGGTGAGTTGCTGGTTCCGCAGCCGGTAGTGGAACGCGGACAGGTCGAGGTGGAGCCGCCCGTCCCACAGGCGCATTTTGGCCCCGCCTTCGATGGAGTGTATCGTTTCCGTCCCGGCTATGGAAACCTCGTCGCCGAAGAGCAGGCGGCCCTGGATGCTGGGTGCGCGGAAACCCCGGGCGGCGCGCAGGTAGGTCTGGACCCGGGGCGACGCGGCATATCGCATGCTCAGGTCACCGCTCCAGGCGTTGTCGGTCGGACTGCGCTGGATGGGTCCGATCGTGCCGGCGCCGGTGACCGCAGGCGCCTCGTCCCGCCACGCCGAGTAGTCTTTCGCGTCGCGGGAGAACCGGAGCCCCCCGGCGACCTCCAACGCGTCTCCCAGGTGCAGGGTGGATGCGAGGAACGCGGCCCACGCCTCGGCCTCCTGGTGCTGCCGGGTGAATCCGTCGGAGGTCCCGCCTGAGAGCGTATCGTAGTTGTAATCCTCGATGTCCACCGATTCGTTCAGGTAGTACAGGCCGATTTGGTAGTCCAGGGGCCGGTGTTCCTGGCTCACCAGGCGTAACTCCTGGCTGATCTGGCGCAGGAAGGGGATGCCCCCGGAGGTTTCGGAGGGGAAGGGAATAACCCCCGGTCCGCTCGGTGGGCTGAATACGGCGCCGAAGCCGCCGTCGATATCGCCTCGTGAGAAGCTCTCCAGCCGTTCCAATCCGGTCAGGGACACGAGTTGGTGCCGGTCCATCTGGTACCGCAACTCCATGGACATGCCGTAGGCGCGCAGTTCCTGGCTGTTGCGTCCGTCGATTGCGATCCGGTCCCGGGAGAAGCCGCTCACCAGTCCGCCGCGTCCGGGTTTAATCGCGTTGGCACGGAACGCCCGCGCGGAGCCGTCAAAGTTGCGGGCATGGAGCTTGACCAGCGATTCGAAATCCGGCGACGGTTTCCAGCTCAACTGGAGGCGGCCGGCCAGTTCCCGGTATCCGGCTATGGCTTCATTCGGACCGTCGTGTTCGTTTTCCACCCAGTCGTCCCGCCGTTGCAACAGCACCGAGAGACGCGCTGTGAGCCCGGAGGATCCGAGCGGTCCTGATACCGCTCCCTCGAAAACGGCGCTGTTGAAACGTCCGTAACCCAGGCGGCCGAAACCCCCAGGCGTTTCGGTCGGCCGCGCCGATTCAAGCTTGATGATGCCCGCCGGCGTGTTCCGGCCGAACAGGGTCCCCTGGGGGCCGCGCAATACCTCGATCCGGTCCAGGTCGAAGGCGGGATAGCCCTTCAGCATGACGTTTTCCAGTACGATGCCGTCATAGACCACGGAAACGGGTTGCGAGGCGTTCAGGTCGAAGTCCGTATTGCCGAGTCCCCTTATGTAGATGCGCGGAAAAACCCGGCCGTAGGAGGACTCCAGCTGCAGGCTGGGCACCCGGTTCGAAAGGAATCGAAGGTCCATGCCGGAAGCGCGAAGTGCGGTGGACTTCGCTTCCTGGATAGTGGACAGGGACAGCGGGACTTCGAAGGCTGGCTGCGCACGCTTGCGCGCCGTGACCACGACTTCCTCCATCACGATGGCGGGTTCATCGGGCGGTCTCGTGCTTTCTGTGCCTGCCTGTTCGGACTGCCCGGGAGATTCGGACGGGCTCGGTTCTGCCAGTTCATCGGACTCGGCGGACTGGGCAGGATCCTGGGGCGCCGGTCGGTTCTCCTGCGCGACTGACGCGCCGGCGGTGAAGACGAATGCCAGGCACAGAAACGTACGCAGTACAGTGGAGACGACCGCATCCGATGCAAGCGGCAGCATAGCGTTAAGGGAAGGGTACAAGATGCCGGTTTTCATCTGTCATCGCCCCGGGGTTGTACAGGTTAAACAAGGATGCACCGATGCCGGATACGGCTGCCCGGTAATCAGGCGAATCATCCGGCGCGCGCAAGGATGTCGGAATGAAAAACTGGCTGGATCGTTACGTCCTGTCAAGCCCAACGTCACCGTATGGAGAGAGGTCATACCACGCACCCTGATGATCGGGGACTTCCCTTCGAAAACGCTTGTTGCTAGAAGTGGACAACTCTATTTTCCGGCACAACATAACCACCCCGTTACCAGGAGATCGCATAAACATGAAGACAACCCGCGCCGTACCGGCCCTTTGCATATGCATGCTGGCGTTCCTGTCTTTTCCGGCCGAATCGGCCGCACAGGACCAGGAAGACGAAAGCCGCCGGGGATTCTATTTCGGCATGCAGGCCGGCGTATCCGTGCCTGGAGAATACGAATCCACGAGAACAAACACCAGGAGCGTTCCCACCAACTGCGATCAGTGGCTTCCCGGAGAGATCCTGAACGACGGAACCCCGGTTCCTCTTCCGCTGTCCGAGTGTTCGCCGCGCCTGTTTCCCGGGAGTCCCAACGGATTCGAACTGGGAGAGGGTATCCTGGCCGGTGTCCAGGCCGGGTATGTCCTGAAGGCCCTGCGTATCGAGGTCGAGTATTTTCGCAGAGGCCAGAGCGGGGCTTTCCTTCCGCTGGTCATTCCAGGCGACGCGAAACAGGCCGAGTTCGTGGAACGCAGCGAGAAGATCAGCGATTTCCGGACGGACAACCTCTTCGCGAATCTCTATTACGACTTCCGTGGCATGCTCTCACCCAACGCGACACCTTACCTTGGCGTGGGCGCCGGTCTGGCGCAACAGAAACTGTTCTACTCGGCAGTTTCCGTCCGAACCAACGACCGGGACAGAATGCGTCAACTGGGACGCAACAGCCATGCCGCCGGGCTGGCTTCTCTCGCCGATGCGAAGCTCTCTGACAGGATTTTCAGTTTCCAGTTACTTGCCGGCGTGGACTACGCGGTGGACGAGCGATTCTCGGCCGGCCTGAAACTGCGGTACGGCAGCGTCGGAGAGTTCCTGGATGGTGAAAACCCCTGGAGGTTGCTGCGGGGACATGAATCCACCGTGGGTCCGACTTCGGGAACCGGCTACGATATGCCCGTTCAGTACGAGATCAAGGGAAGCCCCTCGCATTTCTGGGGGATATCCCTGGGGTTGCGGTATCGTATCGGAGGGTAGCGGCGAACGAACTCAATGTCCGGCTGGGTTGGGCAGAAGGGTCGATGCCAGGCGAACACTATCCTGACGAACGCTATCCCGACGAACGCTACAGTAGATTGTCAAATTCACATTAAAAAACGGGCGCCGGAACAGAATGCTCCGGCACCCGTGTCGTTTCGTCTGGGTTCGTTACCGCTTTTACTGCTTTACGACGTTAGCGGCCTGGAATCCCTTGGGCCCTTCCGTGATATCGAACTCGACCGCATCACCTTCCGACAGGGACTTGAATCCCTCTCCCTGGATCGCGGAGTAGTGGACGAAGACGTCATCGCCACCATCGTGCTCGATAAAACCATAGCCCTTGTGGTCGTTGAACCACTTTACTTTACCGACTGCCAATATTGCTCACCACCTTTCAGGCATGTATAGATACATCTACAACGAAGTCCCTGTTCGACTTTCACCCGCATATAGAAAAACGGCAGGACCGTTAGTTCTGATCCGTGCCGCATCGTCTTTTTTATAATACGATCATGCAGGAGACAGAGACAAATCCTGATAAACAATAAACCGTTACTTCTGGAAAAGTCAACATTTTTTTATTGTCACACAGATTGTAACGACAGATCGATCACCATTCGGCTCGTCTGCCCGCTTAGCCATCCCCCCGCCTTACCCGCGCCTCCATCAGCAGCCAGGTATCGGGGTCGACCACGACTTCTCCCGGTGCTTCTTCCAGTTTGAAGCGAAATTCGTGCGACCGCTCACGAAGCTCGACCTGCCGGCGTTCCAGCCGGTCTCCCGCCACGAAGGCGAGGGTTACGGACAGCCTGAAAGTCTCCTGGGGCTGTGTCTGACGCAGGCGTACCGATACCTCGCCGCGCTGTTCGTCCCAGGACCAGGTCACCTCGACCACGGGATGGCCCGCACGGTAGATCCACTGGTCGAAGAACCACCCGAGATCTTCTCCGTGACGGGTTTCCATGACGGACTGGAAATCCCGGGTCAGCACGGTCTGGTCACGGAACCTGGCGTAGAAGTCCCGTATGCCCTCGAAGAAGGCGTCGTCGCCCATCAGGCCCCTGAGCATGTGGAGCACCAGCCCGCCCTTGCTGTAGTTGTAGGCGTTCAGCAGGTCGAACAGGTCGGTTATGCCCGGATTGAAGACAGGCGCCGGCGCGCGGCGGTCCGCGTCGAAAACCCGGGACCGGCTTCGGGCCAGCATTTCGTGAAAACGCTCGTCGCCGTCGGCTTCTTCAAAGAATACAGCGCCGAAGTAGGTGGCGAACCCCTCGCTGAGCCACAAGTGGTGCCAGTCGGACTCGGTCACCGAGTCGCCGAACCATTGGTGGACGATCTCGTGGGCGACCACGGCTTCGTTCCGTCTGGTGCCCGTTATGCTATGTTCCGAGAAGAAGATGGCGCTGGCGTTCTCCATGCCGCCGAACCGGGTGGAAGACTGCACCAGCGCGAGTTTCGCATAGGGATAGGGTCCGATCAGGTCGGTGTAGAAGGCCAGCATGTCCGTGGAACGGGCGAAATCCGTGGTTCCCGCGTCCCGGTCGCCGGGAAACAGGTAGTACGAAACGGGGATCCCCCGCCAGGATCCCGGCCGGACGATGGAAAAGCGGGCCGCTCCGACCACCATGCAGTAGGTGGGGATGGGCGCGTCGGTCTTCCAGTGCGTCCGCTTGCGTTCCGGCGAGACGGCCGTCGTTCCCAGCAGCCGGCCGTTGGCCACGACGTCGTAGGCCGCGGGCGCCGTGACGATGAATTCGACCGTGGCCTTGTCATAGGGATGATCCACCCCGGGGAACCAGTGCCGCGCCCGGTTCGGCCAGTTGTCCGCGAAGACCGACCGGTCGCCGAACTTGTTCGGCTGAATGAACAGCCCGTCCACGGGCTCCCCGCCATACGAGACGATCACCGTGACCGTGTCGCCTGCCGCATAACTTTTCTCGAAGGTTATGTTCAGGCGGTGGTCGCTGTGCGTAAAAACCGCGTTTCTTCCGCCGACCGTGACTCGGCCCACGGTGAGCGGGCCCAGGTCGAGGGGCAGGACGTTCCGGCCGCCGGCCAGCATCTCCGCCTGGATCGTGGTCTCGCCCTGGATGGTCCGGCCGGTTTCGCCGATCTCCAACTGGATCCGGTAGTGGAGGATGTCCACGTCATCCATGCGGGGGTAGCCGTCGTTGGCCAGGGCCGCGCCGGGCGTCAGGCCCAGGACGAGCAGCAACGCCTTCGGAGTGAGGCTGCGGACGAGCAGCACAACCTTCGGAGTGAGGCCGAAGACGAGCGCCGCCGCCGCGACGGTCCACTTGCCGATCCACTTCCTCACGTGGTGTTCCTCCTTGACACGTTCCTCGGTTCGTCCCATATATTCTCCGCACAAACCCACACCAACCGACAGGATGGATGGTCATGGTCCGGCTGACCGACGACGACATCCGGTTTTTCGTACGCGAAGGCTACCTGGTCAAGCGCGGCGTCCTTGATCCCGATCTGATGGCCCGGGGCAGGGAACGCATGTGGAGCAACCTGCCGCCGCCCCTCGAGCGCGAAAAACCGGAAACCTGGATCGGTCCTTTCCCGGAGCCGGTGGACGACGGTTCGTCCCATCGCCATCAGTACATGTGGAAGTACCGCAAGCCGGGCGATGAGGACTGGATGGTTCGCCTCCTCGCCACCGATCCTTCCGTGATGGGCATGGCGGAGCAGTTGCTTGGCGAGGGCAAGCTGGTCGTACCGGACCGGATCCGCGGTATTTACTGCGTCCTGCCCGAAGGCGATGCGCCGCCCCGTCCCATGGGTTGCCACGTGGACGCCCATCCCTTTCACCTCGGCGTCGTGGGTTACATCGACGACGTGGATCCCGGAGGCGGCGGATTCACCGTCTGGCCGGGCAGCCACCGGATTTTCTACCGGGATTTCACCCGGCGCTACGTCTTCGACAAGACGCCCGAATACCTGGCCGACAAGGACGAGGTGAGCGGAATGCCCCCCATGGACTGCCACGGCAAGGCCGGCGACATCGTATACTGGCACCACCGCATGGGCCATTCCGTCGGCCACAACCGGACCGGCCGGATCCGCCAGGCGGTCCTTTACGACTACAAGCGGGCGGACCTGGACGAGAACGCGCCTCCCGGCGACGACATGTGGGTGGACTGGCCCGGCGTCCGTGCCGTTTTGGCACCATGACATGTGGGTGGACTGGCCCGGCGTCCGCCCGTTACACCTCTCCTGATGCGCTACTCGTAATAACGGCCCACGATCGGCCTCAGCTTCTCCAGCGTGCCGACGGGCACCGCGCCGCGGTCGGAAACGATGGCATTGGCCAGCGCGTTGTGACAGCGGCACGTCCTGTCCAGCGGAATGGCCGGCACGACGTGGCGGATGACCTGGCGCGCGTGGTCCACGTTCGCGTGCAGGTTCTCGATGATCATGTCGACGGTCACGGAATCGTGTTCCTCGTGCCAGCAGTCGTAGTCGGTGGAACACGCGATGGCGGCGTAGCAGATCTCCGCCTCCCGGGCGAGCTTTGCCTCCGGCGCCGCCGTCATCCCGATGACCGAAAAACCCCAGCCCCGGTAGACGTTCGACTCCGCTTTGGTCGAGAACTGCGGTCCTTCCATGCAGAGATAGGTGCCGCCGTCGTGCACGGTCAGGCCCGTCGATTCGGCGCCGCGGACAAGCAGCTGGCGCAACGGTCCGCAGAACGGTTCGCCGAGGCCTACGTGCACCACGAGGCCGTCGCCGAAGAAGCTCGTCGCGCGATGCCGGGTATGGTCGTACAACTGGTCCGGTATGACGAAGTCCCGCGGCCGGATATCTTCCTGTAAGCTGCCCACGGCACTTACCGAGAGTATCCACCGGACGCCCAGCGTCTTCAGCGCGAAGATGTTCGCACGCACGTTGATTTCGGACGGCCCCAGGCGATGGCCCCGGCCGTGCCGGGCCAGGAACGCCACGCGCCGGCCCTCCAGGGTGCCGATCACGATGGCGTCGCTGGGGTCGCCGAAGGGGGTGTCGGGCCGAACCTCCTCGAGATCCGTCAGCCCCTCCATTCCGTAGAACCCAGTGCCCCCGATGACGGCGATCTGTGCTTCAGGCATACAGCAACGCTCCGGCTGGTTTGAGAAGTCGATTTCAGTCCTTGCAATGCGCGTGAAATCGTACCGGAATAGACATATAACGAGCCCGCCTTTTTATATCAATAAATAAAAACGATTAGTCCTTGACAACGCACCCCGGCGGTTTATCTTGATCGGCGAGTTCAAGGATAGATGTACCAGGAAGCCGCGTTTCGTCGACCGATCTGTTCTGTACATCACTGAAATTCGGTTAAATGTCATACCTTCCCCTGATCCTGCTCGTAGTCCTCGTACTGATCGTCGCGGCCGTAATCGTTACCCTTTCCTCTTTCATCGGCAGAAAAAAGACCAGCGCATCCAAGCTCGCCTCTTACGAATGCGGCGTTCCGCTGAAGGATTCCGCGCGGAAGAACTTCTCCGTCAAGTTCTACCTGATCGCCATCCTTTTCATCCTTTTCGACGTGGAGATCATTTACCTCTACCCATGGGCCGTCGTTTATGGTGATCTTCAGTTATACGGCGCCGCAGCCATGGGGGTGTTCTTCCTCCTGCTCGTCATCGGATTCCTGTACGAATGGAAACGGGGTGCCCTGGAATGGGATTAGAAGACCAGTTGCAGGAAAACGTCATGACCACCAAGGTCGACGAGATGGTGGGCTGGGCCCGGAAGAACTCGCTCTGGCCGATGCCCTTCGGCACCGCGTGCTGCGCCATCGAGCTCATGGCGACCCTGGCGTCCCGCTTCGACCTGGCTCGATTCGGGGCCGAAGCCATCCGGTTTTCACCACGGCAGTCCGACCTGCTGATCGTTTCGGGGCGGGTGTCCATCAAGATGATGCCCGTACTGAAGAAGATCTACGACCAGATGCCGGAGCCCAAATGGGTCATCTCCATGGGGGCCTGCGCCTCCTCCGGCGGCGTATTCAATACCTACACCCTGGTGCAGGGCGTGGACCAGTACATCCCGGTGGACGTGTATATCCCCGGCTGTCCGCCCAGGCCCGAAAACGTGATCCAGGCGTTGATGAAGATCCAGGAGAAAGTAGCCCAGGCTAAAGCGAACTGATGAACAGAAAAACCATCGCAGAGCTTCTGCTCGACATCAAAGCCGTCACTATCAACGTCGAAGCACCCTACCATTACAGTTCCGGTATCATCTCCCCGATATATTGCGATAACAGGCTGATCATATCCTGCCTGGAAGAGCGCAAGGTGATTGTCGATACGTTTCTCGAGATCATCGACTCCCTCGACACTGCCCCGGACGTCATCGCGGGCACGGCGACGGCCGCCATACCCTTCGCCGCGTGGGTTTCCAACCGGCTGGACCTGCCGATGGTCTACGCACGGTCGGGGCAGAAGGGATATGGCAAGGAACACCGGGTCGAGGGCACCCTGACAGCCGGCCAGAAGGTACTGTTCACCGAGGATCTGGTCACCACGGGGGGAGGCGTCCTGAAGGCCGTCGAAGACGTGATCAAGTTCGACGTGGACGTAATCGGCGTGGTCACCATATTCGAATACGGCCTGCCCGCCGCCACCGAGGGATTCGGGAAAGCCGACCTGCCGAAATGGAGCATGGCGGACTTCGTGACCGTACTGGACGTCATGAGCGAGCGGGGCGAGCTTTCGGCAGACGACCGGGAGATCGCCATGGACTGGCAGTCGGACCCGCGCGGCTGGGGCGGCAAGATGGGGTTCGAATAAATGGGGTCAGCGATGGAAAACCAGGAGGAACGCGAAACCGAAGGCGTTGGCAGTCCTGAATCTGAGCCGGGCGCCGTTACGAAGCGCATCCGTGCCCGGTTCGGCGACGCGTCTGTTGGCACCGGCAACGCGGTGGGTTGCGAAAGCGTCATCGCGGAGCGGGATGCGCTCCTTCCGTTCATGACCTTCCTGAGAGACGATCCGGAACTGTCCTTCGACTATCTCGTCGACGTGACCGCCGTGGACCGCCTGCGGCTGGACGAGGAAATCCGGTTCGCCGTGGTGTACCAGCTCTATTCCTACAAACACAACCGACGTTTCAGCGTCAGCGTGCCCGTTCCGGAAGCGGACTCCCGGATCGGTTCGGTGGTGTCCGTCTGGCCGGGCGCCAACTGGCTGGAGCGGGAAGTGTACGACATGTACGGGATCGTCTTCGAAGGCCATCCCGACCTGCGCCGGATCCTGATGCCCGATGATTTCGGTTCCTACCCCTTGAGAAAGGACTATCCCCTGCACGGCAAGGGGGAACGGGACAACTTCGTTTTCTAGCGCATATTGTGAACGCCGGACCACCGGAAACACGCACCGTGAATACCACGCCGATCGACAAGCTCGCAGAGACGGACCTCGAGGAAATCCGCAACGAACGGGTGTCTTTCGAGCGTACGCCGGACATGCCGACCGAGCACATGATCCTCAATTTCGGTCCCCAGCACCCGGCGACCCACGGGACGCTGCACATGGTGCTGGAACTGGACGGAGAAAAGGTCGCGGGCGCCACGCCCCATCTCGGCTACCTGCACACCGGTTTCGAAAAACTGGGCGAGTACAGGAGCTACAACCAGTTCGTCACGCTGACCGACCGGATGAACTACCTTTCGCCCCTGTGCAACAACATCGGCTATACCCACGCGGTCGAAAAGCTGATGGACATCGAGATCACGCCGCGGTGCCGGAATGTCCGGGTCGCCCTGGCCGAACTCTCCCGCCTCGCCGACCACCTGCTGTGCATCGGCACGGCCGCTCTCGATATCGGGGCCTTCACCGCCTTCCTGTACGGGTTCCGGGCCCGGGAAGTCCTGTACGACCTGTTCGAGGCGGTTTGCGGCACGCGGCTGACCACCAGCTACACGCGTGTGGGCGGGCTCCTGCGCGACGTGCCGGAGAATTTCGCGGAAATGGCCAGGGAGTCCGTGGAAGAGACCCTGCGAGCCACCTCGGAAATCGACCGGCTCCTGACCCACAACCGCATATGGCGCGACCGGACCGAAGGCGTGGGCGTCCTATCGGCGGAAGACGCCGTTGCCTGGGGCGCCACGGGGCCTGTCCTCAGGGCTTCCGGCGTAGACTGGGACATCCGGAAGAACGAACCCTATCTCGGTTACGAAGCCTACGATTTCGACATCCCCATCGGCCGCAACGGGGACGTGTATGACCGCTATCTCGTGCGGATGGAGGAGATCAGGCAGAGTGCGAAGATCGTTCGACAGGCCGTGGCGGACCTGCCTTCGGGACCCGTGAACGCCGACGAGGAACATGCGGTGCTGCCCGAGAAATCGGAAGTGTACGAATCCATGGAGTCCCTGATCTATCATTTCAAGATGACCATGGAAGGACACGGGCCGACACCGCCGGTGGGCGAGGTGTACGCCGCCACCGAGGCGCCGAACGGAGAACTCGGGTTCTTCATCGTCAGCGACGGCAGCCGGGAACCTTACCGGATCCGTGTGCGTCCGCCGTCATTCGTGAACTTTTCCCTATTCCCCATGTTGATCAGGGGGCATATGCTATCGGACGTGGTGGCGATACTGGGCAGCCTGAACGTCATCGCTGGAGAACTGGACCGCTAGAATGGCGACACCGCTCGAATTCACGGACGCGGCGCGGGAACGGGCGGCGGAGATCCTGGACCGCTATCCCGCGGAGTACAGGAAGTCGGCCGTCGTACCGCTCCTCCACCTCGCGCAGGAGGAATGGGGGTACGTCTCGCCCGAGGCCATGGCCTGCGTGGCCGGTCTGATCGGCTGCTCGCCCGTCAAGGTCGCGGAGATCGCGACGTTCTACCCCATGTTCAACAAGGAACCCGTGGGCGAACACGTGCTGGCGGTATGCCATACGCTGCCCTGCGCGCTGACCGGCTGCGGGAGCGTATTCGATCACCTCTCGGAAAAACTCGGCATCGGGCTGGGCGAGACCACGGAGGACGGCCGGTTCACGCTGAGGAAATCGGAATGCCTCGCGGCCTGCGACCGGGGCCCCGTGCTCCTGGTCAACCGGCGCCTGCACACCCACGTTACCCCCGAGAAGGTCGACGAAATCCTCGCGGAACTCGATAAGGGTTAAGGTAATGGCCGCACCGATCGAAATCCTGACGGCGCCCCTCCCGGCGGAAACCGATCCCGGCGACATCGACGCCTACCTGGCCGGCGGCGGTTACGGCGCGGTACGGAAGGCGCTGAAGTCCATGAGCCAGGCCGAACTGATCGAGGAGATCAACGCCTCGGGGATAAAGGGCCGCGGCGGGGCCGGGTTCTCGACGGGCATGAAGTGGAACCTGTGCGCCGACCGGTTTCCCCGGTACCTGTGCGCCAACGCGGACGAAAGCGAACCCGGCAGCTTCAAGGACCGGCTCCTGCTGGAGTCGAAGCCCCACCAGATCATCGAAGGCATGATCATCACCAGCTACGCCCTGGGGATCAACCTGGGATACATCTACATCCGGGGCGAGTTCTTCCAGATCATCGACCAGATGGAAGCCGCGCTGGCGGACGCCCGGAAACACGGCTTCCTCGGCGCCGATATCCTGGACACGGGCTACGACCTCGAGTTGTACGTCCATCCGGGCGCGGGAGCTTACATCTGCGGAGAAGAGACGGGCCTGATCGAATCCCTCGAGGGCAACCGGCCCTACCCCCGGCTGAAGCCGCCCTATTTCCCCGCCGCCATCGGGCTCTGGGGCCAGCCCACGATCGTCAACAACGTGGAGACCATGGCCCAGATAACCACCATCGTCGACATGGGCGCGGAAGCCTACAAGCAAATCGGTTCGGAGGAGGATACGACCGGACCCCGGCTGTTCGGCCTGTGCGGCCACGTGAAGAAACCCGGCATCTACGAGTACGATTCCGATATTACGCTGCGGGAGCTGATCTACGACGCGGCCGGCGGCATCCGGGACGGCAACCGGCTGAAGGGTGTCATTCCGGGCGGCATCTCGGCGCCGATCCTGACGCCGGAAGAGATCGACACGCCCATGGGCTTTGGCGCCCTGGGCAAGCTGGGATCCATGGGCGGTACCGGCGGGATCATCGTGATGGACGAGACCACCAGCATGGTGGACGCCCTGCTCAACGCATCCTCCTTCGCCGCCCACGAGTCCTGCGGCCAGTGCACGCCCTGCCGCGAGGGGGTGCCATGGATGAACGACATCCTGCGGCGTATCCGCAATGGCCAGGGCAGGGACGAGGACCTGGACCTGCTGCTCGACATCTGCAAGCAGATCCACGGCCACACCGTCTGCGTCTTCGGCCAGGCGCCGGGCGTCTGGCCCGTGCGCACCATTCTCGTCAAGTACTGGCCCGAGTTCAGGGCCTGCATCGAACGGAAGGAACTGGTCGTCCCGCCCCTGGAGGAATCCTTTCTGCGGCCCGATCAGTATGAGCACATTCCACCCGTACCCGGCAATTTCCGGCTGAAGACCGAAGAAGCCGATGCCGCCGGATGAGCAGACCATGGCAACCATTACCATAGACGAAAAGCAATACACCGTGGAGGAAGGCCGCAACCTTATCGACGCGGCGGCGGACCTGGGCATCGACATCCCCCATTTCTGCTATCACCCCGGCCTGGCGCCGGACGGCAACTGCCGGATGTGCCTGACCGAGATGGAGATCCGGCCCGGGCAGTTCGGCATCGTCACCTCGTGCACGATACGGATCAAGGACGGGATGAATTTCCGGTTCAATTCCCCGGCGGTGCTGGACAACCGGAAGGGGATCATGGAGTTCCTGCTCATCAACCACCCCCTTGACTGTCCCTGGTGCGACCAGGCGGGGGAGTGCAAGCTGCAGGACCATTCCTTCGACCACGGCCGGGGCCACAGCCGGTTCGTCGAGACCAAGCGCGTACCGCCGAAGAAAGACCTCGGACCGCACATCACGCTGTACACGACGCGCTGCATCCTGTGCCAGCGCTGCACCCGCTTTTGCGACGAGATCACCGGAACTTCGGAACTCGGCGTCGTCCAGATGGGCAGCAAGTCCGAGATCGCGACCTTCGAAGACGTTCCCCTGGACAACAAGATGTCGGCGAACGTGGCGGACATCTGTCCCGTGGGCGCCCTGGTCACCAAGGACTTCCTCTACAAGCCCCGCATCTGGCATTACGACAAGGTGGATACCCTCTGCCCGGGATGCGCCACGGGATGCAACACCACGCTGGAAGTCATGCACCAGAAGATCTACCGGACCAAACCTCGTTACAACGAGGCGGTAAACGGGTACTGGATGTGCGACGAAGGGCGGTTCTGCTACCACGGCTGGCAGGACGCGGACCGGCTGACGGCGCCGCTGATGCGGGTAGACGGTGAACTCGGGCAGGCCACATGGCCCGATGCCATGGACGCGGCCGTCAGCGGCATCCGGACCGTCCTGGACGGTGAAGGGGATTCCGCCATGGGGGTGGTCGGATCGTCCATGGCGACCAACGAGGAGAACTACCTGCTGCGAAAAATGGCCGTGGAGGCCTTCGGGTCGCCGCGGACCGGCCTCGACCGCAAGCCCGATGGAGAAGCGTGGACGTCGAAAAGCGGATTCCACATCGACGCGGACAAGACGCCCAACACCCGGGGTGCCCGCGACATGCTCGGCGCCGGCTCGCTGGAGGATATCCTGCGGGGTATCGGTGACGGCTCGATCCGGGGGCTCTACGTACTGGGCGGCGACATCGGCCGGACCCTGTCGACGGCGGAGGCGGAGGCCTTCCGCAAGCTCGAATTCCTGGTGGTGCACGACGTGTATCGTTCCGACCTCGCCGAACTGGCCGACGTGGTCTTCCCCGGGGCGATTCCCTTCGAGAAGAACGGGACCATGACCAATGCGCAGGGCCGCGTACAGCGGCTGGGCCCCGCCTTCCCGCCGCCCGGCGGCGCGCGGGAGGACGGCGCGATTCTCCGGTACGTGGGACAGCGCATGGGCGTCGAACTGGGCGGGACGGACCCCGCCGGCGTCCTGGAAGAAATCGCCGGAAATGTGGAAGGATACGCGGGACTCACCTATGACCTGATCGGCGATCAGGGCGCCATGACGGGCGGCGAAGGGCCGTCCGAGGCCGCGGGAGGTTAGTGGATTGGTCGTGGACCCCATGATCCTGGAAGGCGCCATTGCCCTGGTCAAAATCGGCATCCTGCTGGGGGTGGTGTTCACCACCGTTGCCTACCTCACCTTCATGGAACGCCGGGTAAGCGCCCTGATCCAGGACCGGCTCGGTCCCAACCGCGTCGGTCCCATGGGTCTGCTGCAGCCGCTGGCCGACGGGATCAAGTTCATGTGGAAGGAAGAGTTCATCCCGTCAAGTGCCGACCGGAAGCTCTTCGCCGTCGCGCCGGCCCTGATCCTCGTGCCGGCCCTGCTGATCTTCGCCGTGATCCCCATAGGCGGCGAAGTGACCATCCCCGCCTTCACCCTCTTCGGTCTGCAGATCCAGGAGACGACGACCACGCTGCAGATCATCGATCTCAACGTCGGAATTCTGTACATCCTGGGCATGACCTCCATCGCGGTGTACGGGATCGCCCTGGGGGGATGGAGCGCCAACAACAAGTTCACCCTGCTGGGCGGGATCCGGTCGTCGGCGCAGATGATCAGCTACGAACTGTCGCTGGGCCTGTCCATCGTCGGCATCCTCATGCTCACGGGGTCGCTCCAGATGAGCAAGATCGTCGCGGCGCAGGACGGATTCCTCGACTGGTTCATCTTCCGCCAGCCGCTGGCCTTCGTCATCTTCGTCATCGCGGCCTTCGCCGAAAACAACCGCCTGCCCTTCGACCTGGTGGAGTGCGAGCAGGAACTCGTAGGCGGTTACCACACCGAATATAGCAGCATGCGTTTTTCCATGTTCATGATCTCGGAATACGCCAGCATGATCGCGGCCTCCGCCCTGATGGCAACCCTCTTCTTCGGCGGGTGGCACATGCCCTTCGAGGACCAGGTCGGCCCGGGACTGGTCACCCTGTACCAGGTGGCCGGGTTCCTGCTCAAGACGGGATTCTTCCTCTTCGTCTATATCTGGGTGAGGTGGTCGCTGCCGCGTTTCAGGTACGACCAGCTGATGGCGATCGGTTGGAAGGTGCTGCTGCCGCTGGCCCTGTTGAACGTCGTAGTCACCGGAATCTGGATGCTGGTCTGATTGGGGAGTGTGATCCATGGCAATCATTGTTGAAGCGCGCAAGATGACCCTGGCGGAGCGGCTTTACCTTCCCGCGGTGATCAAGGGCATGCTCCTGACCCTCGCGCACCTCTTCAGGAAGAAGGTCACCATGCAGTACCCGGAGGTGCAGAAGATCCTGCCGCCCGGATACCGCGGCGCCCACCGGCTAAACAAGGACGAGCAGGACCGGGTCAAGTGCGTGGCCTGCGAGATGTGCGCCGTGGCCTGTCCCGCCGACTGCATCACCATCGAAGGCATGGAGACGGAATGGAACGACCGGGAGAAGATCCCCCGCACGTTCCAGATCGACATGCTCCGGTGCATTTTCTGCGGCATGTGCGTGGAAGCCTGTCCCGAAGACGCCATCGACATGACGGACGACATCGAACTCGTGGCCACGTCGCGGGAGGAGATGATCTGGGACCGGGAACGCCTGCTGAAGAACTACGATGAAACCAAAGATCAGGAGGGCACGCTGGGCCAGGTCCTTCGAAAGAGCCGGGAGGCCTTCACGCGCCCCCGGGGAGATCAGCTTCCCGACCCGGGTGGTCCGGGCGGTCATTGAGCGGCCGGGGACCGCCCCGACGAGATGCCATGGAACTCTACTTCTTTCTTTTTTTCGCCATTGTAGCCGTCGCGAGCAGCGTGGCCATGATCCTGCAGCGCAACCCGATCTACTGCGTGCTGCTGCTCATCATGGTCATGATATCCATCGCCGGCCTGTACCTGATGCTGGACGCCCAGTTCGTCGCGATCATACAGATCGTCGTGTATGCCGGCGCCATCATGGTCCTCTTCCTCTTCGTTATCATGCTGCTGAACCTGAGCCGCGAGGAGGGCGGGGTGTTTCGCATCCAGAAACCGCTGGCCGTACTCCTGGCCGCGCTGCTGTTCCTGCCTGTGGCGGCCATGATCATGTCCTATGCGAGCGGCGGAACGACCCCTCCGGCGGATGGCGGCGGAAACGGATTCGGCGAGGTGGAACAGATCGGAACGCTGTTGTTCACGAAATACCTGCTGCCCGTGGAGATCGCGGCCGTGCTCCTGCTGATCGCCATCGTGGGCGCCGTGGTACTTACGCGCAAGGGCACCGTTTCCGTGGGCGAGTGAGGGGCTGACCGTGCCGGAGTCGACGAAGCCATGATCCCTGTCACCTATTACCTGGTCCTGAGTGCCGTGCTCTTCCTGGTCGGCGCCACCGGCGTGCTGGTTCGGCGGAACGCTATCATTGTGCTGATGGGCATCGAGTTGATGCTCAACGGGGCCAATCTCTCTTTCGTGGCCTTTGCCCGGCAGTTCGGCATGGCCGACGGCCACATCTACGTGTTTTTGGTGATAACCGTGGCGGCTGCCGAAGTGGCTATCGGCCTGGCCCTGGTGATCCTGCTGTTCCGCAACCGCGGAACGGTCAACATCGACGAGGTCCGGTCCCTGCGCTGGTAGCGGTTTAGGCCGGCCAGCCCAGGACCCTTAGTTAACCCCATGACCGAATCCTTCAGTTACGTCTGGCTGATCCCCTTCCTGCCCCTCCTCGGGGCCTTCATCAACGTATTCTTCAACCGGAACCCCCGCGTATCCGGGATGATCGCCTGCGCGATGGTGGCCGCGTCCTTCCTGCTCGCGCTGGGTGTCTTCCTCCAGCTCATAGGGCTGCCGGATGGAGAACGCAGCGTCGACGTGGTCGTCTATTCGTGGATCACGACGGGCACCTTCGCGGTGGACGTGGCCTTCCTGGTCGATCCGCTTTCGACGGTCATGATGCTGGTGGTGACCGGGGTCGGACTGCTGATCCACGTCTATTCCATCGGCTACATGGGCAAGGACGCCTGCTGCGTCCGGTATTTCTCCTATCTGAACCTGTTCATGTTCGCCATGCTCATCCTCGTGATGGGCAACAACTTCCTGCTGATGTTCGTCGGCTGGGAAGGGGTCGGGCTCTGTTCCTACCTGCTGATCGGGTTCTGGTGCGAAAGGCGATCCGCGGCGAACGCGGGCATGAAGGCCTTCGTGGTGAACCGCATCGGCGATTTCGCCTTCATTCTGGGCCTGCTCCTGATCTTCCTGTACGCTGGCTCGCTCACCTATGCCGATGTGTTCGCGGCGGACCCGGCCGTGCTCGCCCCGGTCATCACGGCCGTCACCCTCTTGCTATTCATCGGGGCCATGGGCAAGTCCGCCCAGGTGCCCCTCCACGTCTGGCTGCCGGACGCCATGGAAGGCCCCACGCCCGTCAGCGCGCTGATCCACGCGGCCACCATGGTGACCGCGGGCGTGTACATGGTCGCCCGGTGCCACGCGCTCTTCGCGCAGTCCGCCACGGCCATGACCGTCGTGGCCGTCGTCGGCGCGGTCACGGCCATCTTCGCCGCGTACATCGCCCTGACCCAGTACGATATCAAGCGCGTCCTGGCCTATTCCACCGTGAGCCAGCTGGGGTACATGTTCCTGGCCTGCGGCGTCGGCTACTTCACCGCGGGGATCTTCCACCTGGTCACCCACGCGTTCTTCAAGGCCCTGTTGTTCATGGGCGCGGGCAGCGTCATACACGCGCTGGAACACGCTTTGGAAAAGGGCAGGGATCCCCAGGACCTCCGCAACATGGGCGGGCTCCGCGACCTTATGCCGGTGACCTACAAGTCCATGCTGCTGGCGACCCTGGCCATCGCGGGGATCGCGCCGTTCGCGGGTTTCTTCAGCAAGGACCTGATCCTGCTGGGCGCCTTCGTCAACGCCCCAGTGCTGTGGCTGGTCGGTCTGGCCACCGGAGCCATGACCGCCTTCTACATGTTCCGGCTGCTGTTCATGACCTTCGGCGGCGAGACCCGGCTGAGCCGGGACGAAACCGAAAAGGTCCGCGAGTCGTCCCGCGTCATGACCATACCGCTGGTCCTGCTGGCCGTGCTGTCCACCGTGGGCGGATTCATCGGCATCCCCCACGTGTTCGCAGCGGGCATGGACCGGTTCGGCGGATTCCTCGCGCCGGTGTTCTCCGGGCTGCCGGAGGCGCAGGTTCCCTCCGCGAGCGTCGAGCTGGCCCTGATGGTCCTGGCCCTGCTGGTGGCCGCGGCCGGTATCTGGGGCGCGTACACCGTGTACATTCGCGGCAACAGGGTTTTCGACCGCCTGGTACCGCGGGCGCTGTATACGCTGTCGCTGGAGAAGTTCTACGTGGATGAGATCTACGACACCGTCATCGTGGGACCGGTGAGGAAGATCGCCCGGGGATGCTGGCGCATCCTGGATTCCACGATCGTCGACGGGGGGCTGACCCTGGCCGCGCTCACGGTCCGCAGCATGGGGAACGCGATCCGGTATACGCAGACGGGGGTCGTTCAGAACTACGCGTTGATCATGGTCATCGGCGCGCTCGTGGTCTTCGCCTATATCACCGGTTACCTGGGACCGTAACCCGGGACCGCAACCCCGAAGGAATCGAAGGTACTGTACATGACGGAACTGCCTTTCCTGTCCCTCATCATCTGGCTGCCGGTCGTGGGCGCCGTCCTGCTCCTCTTCGTCAAAGGGGACACGGCCGCCCGGTGGGTGGGATTCGGCGTTTCGGCCCTGGTGCTCGTCCTCTTCGCGGTCTGCTTTGGCGCTTTCAAGGCGCACCTGGGCGAACCGCAGTTCGTGGAGCGCATGCCCTGGATCGAATCCCTGGGCGTGTCCTATCACGTAGGGGCGGACGGTATCAGCATCCTCCTCGCCGGGATCACCGCGCTCATGTGGCCCCTGGCCTTGCTCGGCACCTGGACGATCGTAAGCGAGCGGATCCGGGCCTACCAGGTTTTCATGCTGCTGATGGAAACCACCCTGATGGGCGTGTTCTTCTCCCTCGACCTGTTCCTGTTCTTCCTCTTCTGGGAAGGCATGCTGATCCCCATGTACTTCCTGATCGGCATCTGGGGTTATGAAAACAGCGCGCGGGCGGCCCTGAAATTCTTCCTGTTCGCCGTCTTCGGCAGCCTGCTCATGCTGGCCGCGGTCATCACCCTGGCCTTTCTCCACCACCAGGCCCATGACGTCCTCACCTTCGAGATGGCGGCGCTTTACCAGCTGTCCATACCGCCGGAGGTCCAGTTCTGGCTCGCCCTCGCCTTCATCGCCGCCTTCGCGGTGAAGGTGCCCATGGTGCCCTTTCACACGTGGCTGCCCGATGCCATCGTCCTCGCCGTGGTGCTCGTCAAGATGGCGGCCTACGGGTTCATACGCCTGACCCTTCCGCTGTTCCCCGATGCCCTTACCGAGCTGGCACCCCTGATGTGCGCCGTGGCGGCGGCCGGTATCGTCTACGGCGCCCTGATCGCCCTGGCGCAACGGGATATCCGGCGGATGATCGCCTATTCGACGATCAGTCACGCGGGGTTCGTCGTGCTGGGCGTATTCGCCCTGAACCAGCACGGCATACAGGGCGCGGTCGTGCACATCGTCAGCCTGGCGCTGTCCACGGGCGGACTGTTTCTGGCCGCCATGATGCTCGTCCAGCGTCGGAATACCTGGGACATGGAAGCATATGGCGGGTTGTGGCACACGATTCCGGTGTTCTCCGCTTTCCTGCTCGTGTTTACCCTGGCCTCCGTGGGCCTGCCGGGCCTGAGCAGTTTCGTCGGAGAGTTTCTCATACTGGTCGGCGTGTTCCAGCAGAACATCCTGATCGCGGCCGTCGCGGCCACGGGGATCATCCTGGCGGCCGTCTACATGCTCAGGATGTACCGCAAGGTGGTCTTCGGCCCGTTGACTCGGGAGGAGAACCGGGGGATCAGGGACCTGTCGTTCCGGGAGACGGCCGTGCTTGCCTGCATGACGCTGTTCATTATCTGGATCGGGGTGTATCCCAATCCTTTCTTGAGGACCATGGAGGCTTCGGTGCAGAAGCTGCTGGTCCAGACCCACCGTCTCGCCGAAACGCCTCCGGCCGGGATGGTCCCTTCGACCATCGAATCGATGGCGATGCCGGCGGATCCGGCCGGCCCGGGTGATCCGGCCGGCCTCGATGCCAACCCTGAAACCAGCCAGGATACGCGATGAATACGGCCCTGCCCGCCATAAACCTCTACGCCGTGTTGCCGCAGATCGTGCTCGTGTCCGCCGCGACCGTGGTCCTGATCGTCGGCCTGTTCGAACGGTTTCGCAAGGGGATCCCTTATCTTTCCCTGCTGCTCCTGGCGGTATCCGGCGTCTTTGCCGTGAACCAGCTGGGCCGGGCACCCGTCGCCTTCTCGGATACGTCGCCCATGATGGTGATGGACGACTTCAGCCTGGTGGCCACCCTGGTGTTCATCGCCGGCGCCATCTTGACCGTGTTGGTCTCCATCTCCTATGCCGAAGCCCGTTCCATCGACCGCGGGGAGTACTATGCGCTGCTCATCTACGCCGTGTCCGGCATGAGCATGATGGCGGCGAGCACGGACCTCTTCACCTTTTTCCTGGGTCTGGAAGTTCTCTCCATTTCGCTTTACGTGCTGATCGGATTCGAACAGCGGGACGCCGGATCGAACGAAGGAGCGCTGAAGTACTTCCTGCTGGGCGCTTTCGCCAGCGGATTCATTCTTTACGGCATGGCCCTGCTCTACGGCGCGAGCGGCAGCACGGAGTACGAGGCCATCGCGCGCACGCTGGGCGAGGAGCGCGGTGACGCCGTGAATCTCCTCCTGCTCGGCGGATTGGGCCTGCTCCTGGTCGGGATCGGTTTCAAGATCTCCATGGTCCCGTTCCACGCCTGGACGCCGGACGTGTACCAGGGCGCGCCGACGCCTGTCGCGGCTTTTCTGTCCACCGGTTCCAAGGCGGCCGCCTTCGTGGTGTTGATCCGGCTGCTCGGTTCGGTTTTTCCCGGCCTTCAGATGGAGTGGATCCCGCTGATCTCGGTGCTGGCGGTCCTCACGATCGCCGTCGGCAACGTCGTGGCGCTGGTTCAGACGAACCTGAAGAGACTGCTGGCCTACTCGAGCATCGCCCATGCCGGCTACATGCTGCTGCCGCTCATGGCCGACAGCCAGGACGGCAGTGCGAGCATCGTCTTCTACCTGATCGTGTACACGGCGATGAATCTGGGCGCCTTCGGGGTGTTGGCCGTGCTTGCCGCCCGCGGGATTCCCTGCGCGACCATGGACGACCTGGCCGGCCTGGGAAGCCGCCGTCCGCTCGTCGCCGCGGTCATGGCCGTGGTCATGTTTTCCCTGGCCGGCATACCGCCCACGGCCGGGTTCATGGCCAAGTTCTACCTCTTCAGTGCGCTGGTATACGGAGGATACGTGGAACTGGCCGTGATCGGCCTGCTATTCAGCGGCGTGTCGTTGTACTACTACCTTCGCGTCGTGGTATGGATGTACATGCGGCCCGCGGCCGAAGCGCCGGCCGAAGCCGCCGGCCACCTGTCCTACAGCGGCATGACCGCGCTTTGCCTCTCCGCCCTGGCCATCCTGGCTGTGGGCGTTTTCCCCTCCGTATTGCTTCAACTGGCCGAGCGGGCAGTCATGACGCTGCCGTAAGCCTGGCCGTTCCGCCGTTTCCACCCATGGGCCGGCATCGGCGAATTGGGTTGACTTCCGGACGGTTTCACGCCATATATTCAGGTATTTCAGCGGGCGCCAACGCCAGCCAACCGGAGGGCATTCATAGACTTCCGAACCATCAGCGCGCCGGTCCAGATCCATCTCGACCAGTTTGAGCAGAAGATCAGCGAGATCTCCCGGTCCGACGTGGAGGTCATCAACCAGATCTGGGCCCACCTGGTTCGCACCAAGGGAAAACGGCTGAGACCCGCGCTGGTATTTCTTTCGGCCTCGGCATACGGTACGCCGTGCCGGGAGACCATGCTGGCGGCGTTCATCATCGAGCTCTGCCACACCGCGACGCTGATTCACGACGACGTGGTGGACCGCGCGACCACGCGCCGCGGTCTGCCCACACTGAATTCCAAATGGGACAACCACGTTTCGGTGCTTATGGGCGACAACGTGATCGCCAGGGTGTTGACGCTGATCGCGAAACTCGACTGTTCGCGGATCACGGCGAAGATCGCGGCATGCGTGGAACGGCTGACCGAGGGCGAGTTGCACCAGGCCATCCGCCGGTTCAACATCCGGACGACCGAGGCGGAGTACTATCGCATCATCAGCAACAAGACGTCCTCGCTCATCGCGTGCGGGTGCGATTCCGGAGCATATCTCTCAAGCCGTTCGGCCGAGACGGCCTGCCGGTTCGGCGATTTCGGCGAGAAGCTCGGCATGGCTTTCCAGATCACCGATGACATCCTCAATTTCACGGGAGACGAAGACGTCATTGGAAAACCGAGGGGAAACGACTTCCGCGAAGGGACGGTCACCCTGCCGTTGATCCACGCCCTCCGGAACGCTTCCACCGAAGGCAACAGGCGCGTGGAGCAGTTGATGAAGGAGGAATGGAGCGACCGCGTCTGCGACGAGATCGTCGAGTTCGTCCACGTCCACGACGGCATCCGCTACGCGAAAGGCAAGGCGCTGGCCTACGCGGAGGAAGCCAAGCGTAGCCTCCGTGACGAGCCGGAGACCCGGGCGAAGGACGCGCTCCTGAACATGGTCGACTACGCCATAGAACGGGATCGATGATGCAGGTATGGATACGATATCCGTAATCGTCATTACCTATAACGAAGAACCGCATATCGATACCTGTCTGCAGAGCGTTTCCTGGGTGGACGAAATCGTGGTGGTGGACTGCGGAAGCACCGATCGGACGGTCGAGATCTGCAACGGCCACGAAAAGGTCCGGTTGTATCACGAAGACCGGCACGGCAGCGGACAGCAGAAGCAGCAGGCGCTGGACCGGGCGGTTTCCGAATGGGTGTTGAACCTGGACGCGGACGAGCGGCTCAGCGAGCCGCTTGAGTTGGAGATCCGAAGCCTTCTCGCGTCACCCGCATCCTGCGACGGCTATCATGTGCCCAGGGAGAACTACTTCCTCTCCCGGCACATCCGCCATGCGGCCGGCTGGGGAGACGACCGGCCGCTCCGGCTGTTCCGCCGGAGCAAGACGCAGGTCACCCGGACCCAGGTCCACGAGACCTTCTTCGTCGACGGGTCTACCGGCTGCCTCGATGCACCGCTGGTACACGATGCCTATACCAGCCTGTACCAGTATATCGAGAAGCTGAACGAGTACACGTCGATCGAGGTGAGGAACCGGCTGAAAGCGCGGCCGGACCGTAAGATAACCTGGGTGCACATCGCCATCGCTCCCCTGGGCGCGTTCTGGAAGTTGTACGTGATGAAAAGAGGGTATCTGGATGGGATGCAAGGACTTCTGCTATGCCTGCTCTCATCGGTTTCGGTCATGTCCGGGTACGCGAAGACCTGGGAATACGGGATGTACAGGAAGCGGGGCGGCCGGATGTTTCCGCCCATACGAACCGAAGAGGTACGGACCCGGCAGCCGGGCTACAACCGGCTGATCCGGGGTGGCGACGACGAATTCAACTGGAAGGACGACTGACCACCGATGGGCCTTAAAGACTCCCTTTACAAGACGGCTTCCCGGTACGAGCCGGTTCAGCGGGTCCTGCGCAATGCCATTGTTGCGCGGAAACTGCGGTTTCCGGAAGTGATCAGTATCGAGGGGTCGAGTTACTGCAACGCCGACTGCATCATGTGCCCGCGTGAACTGTTGAGCCGCAAGAAGGGCAACATGTCCATGGACCTGTACCGCAAGATCATCGACGAATGCGCCGAAAACGCCCGGTACATCCGGCTCATACAACCCTTCATGTTCGGAGAGTCCTTCATCAACAAGAAACTCGTCGACATGATCGCGTATACGAAGCAAAAGCTGCCCCGCGTGCCGGTCAGCGTAAGCACCAACGGTTCCCTCATCACACCGCAGAAGGCGCAGGAGCTCATCGATTGCGGGCTGGACAAGATCAACATCGACATCGACGGGGCGACGGCGGAGACCTTCGAGGCGGTGCGCGTCGGGCTCGACTATGAACAGGTGGTGGAGAACGCACGGTACCTGATGGAACTGAAGCGTTCCGTCCGCAGCAAGACGCCGGAAATCACGGTAACCATCATCAACATGGCCGAGACCCAGCACGAGATCGACGCGTTCAGGGACCTCTGGAAGCCCATCGCCGACCACGTGGTAGTGCAGAGCTACACGACCTGGACGGGCAGCGTGGAAGACAAGAACGTGGGCGACCAGGCCGAGGCGTCGGCCGCCGGCGGTTTCACCTTCCCCTGCAAGCATCCCTGGGAGGAGTTCGTCATCGCGAACGACGGCCGGGTATCCATCTGCTGTCTCGATTTCGACTTCAAGGTGGAAGTGGGCGACGTCTCGAAGCAGTCGATCAGGGAAGTCTGGAACGGTGCGCCGATCCAGGAGATCCGCCAGAAGATGATCGAGAACAGGTATGACGAACTCGAGATCTGCAGCCAGTGCAACAACTACATCTTCCAGACGGAATGCGCCTGGCACCAGGTGTGGAAATGATGCCGGAGGAAGTGATACTGGCGGACTCGCCGGGATACCCGTAATCGTCCCCGATCCGATCCCGATCCCCGATTCCATCGATTAAAGGATTGCCATGACCGGCATGGCACCCGCGCGCATCCTGCAGGTATGCTCCTCCCTGGCCTGGGGCGGTACGGAGATGCACGTTCCGATCCTGTCGGCAAAACTTCGGGACCGCGGTCACGACGTGCGCCTGGTGCTTCATCCAAAAGGATCGATTGTCGGCGAGGCCCGTGAACGGGGCTTCACGGTGGAATCCGTCCCCATCGGTGGTTACGTGAATCCTCTTTCGACCTGCGCGCTTCGGCGCTGCATCCGCCGCTTCCGGCCCGGCGTCCTCCATCTTCACCTTTCCCGCGACCTCTGGCAGGCCGTGCCCGCCGCGCGGCTGGCAGGGTTCGGGGGACCGCTCCTGCTCACCAAGCACGTCGGTTCCTACGTAACGAAAAAGGATCCGCTTCACCGCTGGCTGTACCGGCGCGTTTCCCGCGTCATCACGGTATCGGAGACGCTGAACCGGAACGTGCGGGAGACCTGTCCCGTCCCGCCGGACCGCGTGGTGACGGTGCATCCGGCCCTGGACCTGGAAAGATTCGATCCGGCCCGCTACGACCGGGAAGACACGAGAAGATCGCTCGGGATCACCTCCGAAGCGCGGTTGGTGGGGACCGTGGGCCGTGTGTCTCCGGGGAAGGGCTACGAGGAGTTCCTGCAGGCCGCCCGGTTGCTTCGGGACCGCCATCCGGAGTTGCCCCTGCGGTTCGTCGTGGTGGGCGAGGCGAGCTACGGCGAGGAAGCGTACCACGACGGAATCGTTCGACATGCCCGGGAACTCGGCCTCGGTGAAACCGTGCTGTTTACGGGCTTCAGGCGTGATATTCCCGCCTTGCTGTACGCCATGGACGTTTTTATATTCCCCTCCAGAGCGGAGGGATTCGGCGCGACGGTCATCGAGGCGATGGCCATGGGCGTGGCCTGTGTATCGACCCGGTCGGACGGCACGCTGGACACCGTGGAGGACGGCGAAACGGGCCTGGTCTTCCAGGGCGGCGACGCGGAGGGGCTTGCGCGGTCGGTCGAATCGCTGCTGATGGACGAGCGTCTGCGCGCGCGTATCGCGGAGACCGGCCGCGCACGGGCCAGGGCACGCTTCAATCTCGACGCCATGACCGACCGGGTGGAAGCGCTCTACGCCGCCTCAATGGCCCCTCCCGCCTGACCCCATAATCGACCCCCCATGAATCTGTATCTCCGAGTACTTTCCTACGTAAAACCCTACTGGTACTTCATGGCCGGCGCCATGGTATGCATGGCCTTTTTTGCGCTGACCAGCAGCGCCACGGTCTGGGTGGCCCTGCCCTTTCTGCAGACCCTCTTCGGCCAGGAAACCGTCCAGACGGTTCCGGACGGGCAGTCCGGGCAGGACGGGCGGTCCGGACTGCCCGGGCAGGGCGGGCAGCTCGGCGTGGCGCAGGATTCGGCGAACCGGCTGGAACAGCGCACCGGGATGACGGGCCTGCGCGAGACCTTGAAGGAACGCACCAACGACCTGATCAGGCGGCCGACCAAGCAGGCCACCCTCGAGCGCCTCTGCCTGATCATCCTGTTCATCCTCCTGCTCAAGAACATCAGCAGTTACCTGCAGGCCTACCTGATGGCCTACGCCGAGAACGGGGTCATCAAAGATCTCAGGAACCACCTGTATATCCATCTGCACCGCCTTTCCCTGTCCTATTTCCACCGGGAACGCACGGGGGAGCTCATCTCCCGCGTATCCTACGACGTCATGAAGATCAACGGCACGATCTCGGCCGCCTTCGGCACGCTGGTCAAGGAGCCCATGCTGGTCGTGGTCTTCCTCGCGATCCTCCTGATCCTCAGCTGGCAGTTGACGCTGGTCTCGCTGGTCTTGCTTCCCCTGAGCGTCCTCGTCATTACCACGGTAGGCCGGCGACTTCGCCGGAGCAGCACGGCCTCCCAGGAGGCCATGGCCGACCTGACCTCGACGCTCCAGGAGACCGTGGCCGGCGTGCGGGTGGTCAAGGCCTTCAACATGGAGTCCTTCGAAATCGGCAAGTTCAAGCGGCAGACGCAACACTACTTCCGCACGTTGCTCCGCCTGACTCACATGCACAACCTGGCCAGCCCCGTCACGGAGATCCTGGGCGGCGCGGTGGGCCTGGCGATCCTCTGGTACGGCGGGCGGCAGGTGCTGGAAGGCGGCCTGCTGGCGCCCGAGGACTTCCTGACCTTCTTCCTGGCCCTCTTTTCCATGATGAAACCGGTCAAGGAACTCGGCCAGGTGCACAACCGGATCCAGGAGGGGATCGCGGCCGCCGACCGCGTGTTTTCCGTGCTGGACACGGCCCCGGAGATCACGGACGCTCCCGGCGCGGCCCCGTTGCCCGACCTGCGGCGTGAGATCCGGCTCGATCGCGTGACTTTCCGTTACGATACGGTCTCCGATCCCGCCCTGGAAGAGATCGACCTGGTGGTCCGATCGGGCGAGACCGTGGCGCTTGTGGGACCCAGCGGAGGCGGCAAGTCCACCCTGGTGGATCTCGTCGCGCGGTTCTACGATCCGACCGGGGGGCGCATCGAAATCGACGGGAAAGACCTGCGTACGGTCACCGTGGCCTCCCTCCGGGAGAAGATGGGGATCGTTACCCAGGACGTGATCCTCTTCAACGACACGGTCCGCAACAATATCGCCTACGGCGTGGTGGACATGCCCCTGGACCGGATTCGGTCCGCAGCGGCCGCCGCGAACGCGGACGCCTTCATCGAGCAGTTGCCCGATGGGTACGATACGTTTCTCGGGGAGCGGGGCGTGCGCCTTTCCGGGGGGCAGCGCCAGCGCATCGCCATCGCCCGGGCCATCCTGAAGGATCCCCAGATTCTCATATTCGACGAGGCCACGTCCAGCCTGGACACCGAGTCCGAGCTGCTGGTCCAGGAGGCCATCGATCGGCTGATGAAGGGCAGGACGGCCCTGGTCATCGCCCATCGCCTGTCGACGGTGCAGAAGGCGGACCGGGTGGTCGTGGTCGACCGCGGCCGGATCGTCCAGTCCGGCGTCCACGCGTCGCTGGTCCAGGAAGACGGCCTGTACCGGAAGCTCTACAACCTGCAGTTCCGGGACCAGGAACCGGTCGCGGATTAACGGACGGCCGATGATGTGGTATCCTATCGAGAAGCGACTCAAGACCCGGGTGCTCAAGTGGCTGGCCAGCCATCCACTGGGCAATCGCCGTACGCCGCCCGGCGAGGTCGACATCGAACGCATCGGCCGGATCCTGATTATCCGGCAACACGATCAGTTCGGCGATTTCCTGCTGACCACCCCCGCGATCCACGCGCTGCGGGCGCGGTTTCCCGCCGCGCACCTCACCCTGGTGGTCCGCGCCTACCTGTACCCCGTGGCCCGAAACAATCCGGACGTGGACGAGGTCCTGCTGTTCCACGAATCCGGTTTCCGCTGGCGGCCCCGGGACATCCGGTCTTTCGTCGATCTCATGCGGAACCCCGTCGACCTCGCCGTCGTGTTCAACACGGTTTCCCATTCCCTGTCCAGCGACCTCATCGCCTGGCTTTCGGGCGCTTCCGTGGTCATGGGACCCGAAACGCCCACCTTCGACCACCTCGACCACAATCCTTTCTACACGATCAACGTGCCCGTGAATCTCGATCCCAGGCACCAGATCCAGCGGAACCTGGACGTGGTGCGGCACGTGGGCGCCGATACGGACGACCTGTCCTACCGTTACGCCATGGCTGCGGAAGAACGGGCGACCGGCAGGGCGGTGATCGATGGCCTGGACGGAGATCCCGGGAAGCCCGGAGGCCCCGTGGTCGCCGTCCACTTCGGCACCGGGGACGCGAGGAAGCGATACCCCGTGGAGCAGCTGGCCCGTGTCTGCGATGAGTTGGCCGCCCGGCGCTCCGCCCGGATCCTGATCATCCCCGCGCCTGGAGAAGAAGGACTGCTGCGTGCGCTGCGCGAAGCGGCATCCGCTCTGTTGCACAGCGCGCCGTCCCTTTCGCTGCGGGAGGTCGCCGGCGTGATCCACGCCGCGGACCTGCTCGTATGCAACGACACCGGGGTCCTCCACCTGGCCGCCGCCGTGGAGACGCCGACCCTGTCCTTCCACGCCACCAGCGATCCGGCCTACTGGAAGCCGCCCGGCCGAAGGCACCGCGCCTTCTACGCCGCCAGTCAACGGATCGAGGAGATCCCGCCGGACCGCGTGTGCCGCGAAATCATCGCCATGCTCGACGATTCCGGTAGCGGCGAATCGGGCGAGATCATCCGGCTCTGAACCCGGTCCGTGACGGCCTAATTCACTTGACACGACCCCAGCCCGATCATACCATGTTGCCCGCTCAGGCGAACGCCTCCATGGCACGGGAACGGGTGAACATGGCGACCAAACTCGATCTGGGCTGCGGACCTTTCGGGAAGCTGGAAGGGGCCGTCGGCCTGGACATCAACGATGCGGCGCACGTGGACGTCGTGCACAGCCTGGACGACTACCCCTATCCCTTCGACGACGCACAGTTCGATCACGTCGAGATGTCACATATCCTGGAGCACATCCTCCAGCCGGCCCGGGCCATGGACGAAGTGTACCGCATCGCGCGGCCCGGGGCTTCGATCCGCATCGTCACGCCCCATTACTCGTCGCAGCTGTCCTATGGCGACCTGACGCACTATCATCACTTCGGCTACGTGACGATCACCCAGATGTGCCGGGACGGACGGTTTCGGATGGACGAATGCAGGCTGATCTTCAGCGACGTCTACCGGGTACTGGGCATCAGCCTGCTCGCCAACTGGTTTCCCCGCCGATGGGAGAAGTACCTCGCGTTCATCTTCCCCGGCATGTACGTGGAGGCGAAGCTGACCGTAGTCAAGCTCTGAACGGTTAGGGATGAACCGGAGGACCGACATGTCTGATTCGACGGATTCAGCCGGCAGCAGGGCCGCCTCGACGGATTCAGCCGGCAGGAAGGCCGCCGCGGCGCTGCGCCGCTACTGGCGGGCGAACATACGGATCATGGCCGTGCTGCTCGGGCTGTGGGCCCTGGCCGGACTGGGGGCCGGCATCCTGTTCGCGGACGCGCTCAACGCGTACCGCATTTCCGGCACCGGCTTTCCCCTGGGGTTCTGGTTCGCTCACCAGGGCAGCATCATCGTCTTCGTGCTGCTCATACTGGCCTACTGCCTGTACATGAACCGCCTGGACAACCGGCACCGCCGGGAACTCGAAACCACCAGGCAGGAAGGGTAGGCGCGGGCGATGTCGGTACAGGCTTGGACCTATTTCTTCGTAGCCCTCTCTTTCGGCCTCTATCTCTTTATCGCGTGGCGTACCCGGGTCCGGGACACCCGGGGCTTCTACGTCGCCGGTCGGGGCGTGCCCGCGGCGGCCAACGGCATGGCCACGGCCGCCGACTGGATGAGCGCGGCGTCCTTCATTTCCATGGCCGGGCTGATTTCCACTATGGGATACGCCGGCGGCGTCTATCTCATGGGCTGGACGGGCGGCTACGTGCTGCTGGCGCTGCTTCTCGCACCGTACCTTCGCAAATTCGGCCACTATACCGTACCGGACTTCGTGGGAGACCGCTTCGCGTCGGACCTCGCGCGCGTGGTGGCCGTCTCGTGCGCCATTTTCATCAGCTTTACCTACGTGGCGGGGCAGATGCGCGGCGTGGGCGTCGTCTTCAGCCGGTTCCTCGAGGTGGACATCCATATCGGCGTCATCATCGGGATGGCCATTGTCTTCATCTACGCTACGCTCGGGGGAATGAAGGGCATCACGTGGACCCAGGTCGCCCAGTACTGGGTGCTCATCACCGCCTTTCTGATCCCCGCCATCGCCATCAGCATAAAGCTCACGGGAAGCCCCCTGCCGCAGGCGGGGCTCGGCAGCACGCTGGAGCCTTCGATCGCGGGCGAGACGGGCGTATACCTGCTGGAGAAGCTCAACCAGATACAGGCTGACCTGGGGTTCAGCAGCTACACGGCCACCTTCGTGGGAGGGTGGGACAAGGTCAACGTATTCTGCGTGGCCCTCGCGCTCATGGTGGGCACGGCGGGCCTGCCCCACGTGCTCGTCCGGTTCTATACCGTCAAATCGGTCAAGGCGGCCCGGTGGAGCGCCTTCTGGGCGCTGCTCTTCATCTCCCTGCTTTACCTTACCGCGCCCGCGACCGCGGCCTTCGCGCGGTACTACATGATCGACAGCCTGAACGGGAAGACCGCTCAGGAACTTCCGTCCTGGTTCGAGAACTGGGAGAAGACCGGCCTGATCCTGTGGATGGACGACGGAGACGGCGTCATGCGGTATTCGGCCGGAGACGACAACGAGATTTTCCGCGGCGGGTCCCTGTCGCACACGGAACTGTCCTCCATCCAGGTCGACCACCAGTCCTGGCTCGATTCGGACGGCGCCGCGGGGGCGGATGGGCGCACGGCCCTCAGGGCCCGGGGGCTTTCCGGTCCGGACCGCGACATTATCGTGTTGGCGACGCCGGAAATGGCCGAACTGGCCAGCTGGATCATCGCGCTCGTCGCGGCCGGCGGCCTGGCGGCAGCCCTGTCCACGGCCAGCGGGCTGCTGCTCGTTATTTCGTCCAGTGTTTCCCACGACCTGTACTACCGCGTACTGCGCCCGAACGCGAGCGAGAGCCAGCGCCTTTCCGTGGGCCGTAGCGTGATCGGCGTAGCCGTGATCGTGGCCGGTGTATTCGGTATCTACCCGCCGGGTTTCGTCAGCCAGGTGGTAGCCTTCGCCTTCGGCCTCGCCGCCGCGAGCTTCTTCCCCGCCATCGTACTGGGCATTTTCAGCAAGCGCGTGGGTACGATACCCGCCGTGTGCGGTATCCTGGCCGGTATCGGCTTTACGGCTTTCTACATCATCGCGTGCGTGTTCTTCGGCATGGAAACCTGGACCTTCGGGCTGTTCGCCAACGGCATCAGCCCCCAGGGGATCGGGACGATCGGCATGCTGATCAACTTCGCCGTGACCCTGGGGCTCACGCCGCTATTCCCCAGGCCCGGCAAGGAAATCGAGGCCATGGTCGACTCTGTCAGGGAGCCGGAAGACGCGGGACCTGCGGTGATGATCGAATCGGCCCCGGAACATTGATCCGCGGGAGCCGGCGCCATGTCCCTCTCCGTCATTATCATCGCCCGGAACGAAGCTCCGCGGATCGAAGCCTGCCTGCGGAGCGCGCGGTTCGCCGACGAGATCGTGCTCGTGGATTCGGGGAGCGACGATGATACCGTCGCCATCGCGCGGGAGTACGCCGACCGTGTCGTCGAATCGGAGTGGCTGGGCTACGGACCGACCAAGCAACTGGCCCTGGAGCACGCCACGGGCGACTGGGTGCTCTGGCTGGATGCCGACGAGCGCGTTCCGCCGGAACTGCGGGATGAAATCCTCGCCGTCGCGGCAAAGGAGGACCGCGCCGGTTACCGGATCGCGAGGAAGACGCTTTTCCTGGGACACTGGATCCGGCATTGCGGATGGTACCCCGATTACGTGCTGCGCCTTTTCCGGCGCGGGGCCGATCCCCGGTTCACCGACGACGAGGTGCACGAGGCGCTGCGCATCCGGGGACCGGTCGGCGATCTGAAGCACCCCATGATCCACGATACCGATCCCACCCTCCACCACTACCTGGACAAGTTCAACAGCTTCACCAGTCTCGGCGCCCGCCAGCTCTACCGGTCGGGCAGGCGTTTCCGTTTGACAGATCTGGTTTTCCGTCCGATTTTTACCCTGTTCAAAATGTACGTGTTGCGTAGAGGTTTTCTGGACGGCCTGCCGGGCCTCATCCTGTGCGGCCTTTCCGCCTGTTACGTTTTCACCAAGTACGCCAAGCTCTGGCACCTTCACCTCCGGGGCTCCGCCGACGCCGAATCGGGCGCGGGGGGCCGATCCTCCTGAAACCGCGCATTCACCGGCGTTTCTCATGCAATCGCTGTCCGTCGTCGTGATCACGTACAATGAGGAGCGCAAGCTCCGGCGCTGCCTGGACCCGGTCTCCTGGGCCGATGAGATCATCGTGGTGGACAGCGGCAGCACCGACGGCACGGTGGAAATCGCGGAATCCTGCGGAGGACGCGTGTTTCAGCGGCCGTGGCCTGGTTTTGCCGGCCAGCGGAACTTCGGCATGGCGCAGGCCCGCGGCGACTGGATCCTCTTTCTCGACGCGGATGAATACGTCACGGAAGGGCTCGATGCGCGGGTCCGAGACCTGCTGCGGTCCGGCGGGGATTTCGACGCGTACAAGATCCACCGCCAGGAACACTTTCTCCGGTTTCCCATCCGGCACGGAACGCTCAACCCGAGCTACCAGCCCCGACTCCTCAAAAACGGAAAGGGATACTGGACGGGAGGCGCCCACGCCCATATCGAGGTAAACGGCCACGGCGAACTGGGGCTGATCCACGAAGATCTCTACCACGATTCGCACAACACGCTCTCCGATTTCATCGCCCGGATCGACCAGTACACCTCCGTGGACGCGGAGGAGCGGATCAAGGCGGGACAGCGCGTGGGACGGCTGCGACTGGTGTTTTCTCCCCTCGGCATGGCCTGGAAATGCTACTTCGTCAAAAAGGGATTCAGGGACGGTTTTCCCGGTCTCCTCTTCAGCCTGTGCATGGGGATCTATTCGTTCCTGAGGCTGGTAAAGGTCTGGCAGGGCGAAACCGGGGCGGAGGAGCGCACGGACGGTCCGGCAAAGCCCTCCGCGTGACGGCCGATTCGGATTGAGTCATGGCACAGCGCGAACGATGCAGTATCGTGATCCCGACGTGGAATGCGGGCTATCTGGTCGAACGGTGCCTCCGTTCATTGAAAGACCACGGGGCAGCGGACCGGGCGGAGATCGTGGTGGTGGACGACGGCAGTACGGCCGACACGGCCGTAAGGACGTGGGCGACCTGTCCGGACGCGGTCCTGGTCAGGCACGACGGGAACAGGGGGTTCGCCGCAGCCTGCAACACAGGGGTGTCGCGGGCTTCGCACGAGGTCGTGGTCCTGCTCAACAACGACGTCGTCGCCACCGGCCCCTTCCTGGATCCCCTCCTTTCCCATTTCCGTGACGATCAGGTGTTCGCCGTCAATCCCCGGGTCTACCAGGTCGGGGACGGGCGTCCCGGCGGCGGTCTCGTGCGAGGCGCCATGCACTGCGGCCTGCTGCGGCTGAGGTGGGCGGAACGCGAGTCCCTGCGAGAAGGCCGTGCACTCACCCTCTACGCCAACGGGGCCGCCATGGCGGTATCCCGGTCGAAGTACCTGGCACTGGGCGGATTCGATACGTTGTATGCCCCGTTCTACTCGGAAGACCTGGACCTGTCCTACCGCGCGTATCAGCGGGGTTGGACGGTGCTTTACGAACCGGAAAGCCGGCTCACCCACGAACACGGCGCGACGATCGGCGCGCGGCACGACCGGGCCTTCATCGACCGCGTCAGCGCGAGAAACCGAATCCTCTTCGTGTGGCGCAACATGCGGGACCTCAGGTGCCTGGTGTCGCATGTCTTCTGGATGATGGCTCGTTTCCTCGGCGCGGTGCTGAAGGGCGACCTGACCTTCCCGCGTGCGCTGATGGACGCGGCGCGTCTAAGGGATGCGGTAATGAAGCGGCGGCGGTCCGACCCGGCTCCAGTAGCAACCGACCGCGAGATCCTGGGGTCGACGTCCGGGTGGGCGGGCCGCGAAAAACCCTAGAGGTCCTATGGACGCCCCGAAGGCAAGACGAATCCTCATTTCCCGTTTGCGCTTCATCGGCGACGTGGTGCTGACCACGCCGGTGATCAGGGCGTTGAAGCGGCATTACGGGGAAGCCGAACTCTACTACCTCGCGGAGGCGGGACCCGCGGCGGTCCTCGCCCGGAACCCTTACCTGGAAGAGGTGATCGCGCTGCCGGACGAACTCCTGCCTGGCCGGTCCGTGCTGACCCGCTGCGGGGAACAGTTGCGCTTCCTCCGTGCCCTGCGAAAGCGCCGTTTCGACCTGGTGATCGATCTCTTCGGCAATCCGCGCAGCGCGCTGCTGACCCTGGCCACGGGCGCCCGGATGCGGGTCGGTTATGACGTACGGGGAAGGGGCGCGGCGTACAATGTCAAGATCAGGCGGTCAGATTCTCTCCGGGTAGTGGATGCCTACCTGGATGCGGTCCGCACGATCGGCGTTCCCGCGGATGACGACCGCACCGAGGTCCACTTCTCCTCCGAAGACGCGGCGTGGGCCGATTCCTGGCTCGCTGAGCGGGGCGTGGACGGCGACCGCCCGATCGCCGCGCTGAATCCCGGCGCAAGCTGGCCGGCCAAAACGTGGAACGCGGGCCGATTCGCCGAACTGGCCCGCCGGATGATCGAAGCGCTGGACCTCCGTGTACTGGTGGTCGCGGGACCGGGGCAGCGGGAGGCCATGGCCAGGTTGGCCGGCATGGCGGGCGACGCCTGTCCCGTCGTGGAAACCGGTTCGCTCACCCGGCTGGCCGCGTTGATCCGGAGGTGCGACCTGTTCGTTTCCAATGACTGCGGGCCGATGCATATCGCCGTGGCCGTGGGAACGCCCACGATCGGCCTTTTCGGTCCGAGCAACCCGCGGATCTGGTTTCCCTATTCACAGGCCGAAGGGCACGTCGCCCTGGAAGCCGGTGTGGACGACTGTTGCGGCCGCGATTTCTGCGTCCGGCCTGTCGCATGCATCGAATCGATATCACCGTGCCAGGTGCTGGAGGCCGCGGAGTCCGTCCTGCGCGGGACTTCCAACCGTTCGGCGGAGTAGGCCTATGCCCGAAGATCCCAGGCGCATACTGGTCATCAAACTGCGGGCCACCGGGGACGTCGTCCTGGCGACGCCCGTCATCGAGAACCTGAAGCGGCGCTTCCCACGGGCCCGCCTCTCCTTCCTGACGGAGGAGGCTTCCGCCGACGTCCTGCGGTGGAATTCCTTGCTGGACGAGCTCATCGTGCTGCCCCTGCGCCGGTGGGGAAGCCTGGGCGTCCGTGGTTCCTGGCGCGAGCAGGTACGGTTCTATCGTAACCTGCGCCAGAGACGCTTCGATCTCGTATTCGACCTCTTCGGCAATCCCCGCAGCGCCTTGCTGACCTGGCTGACCGGGGCGCCGGACCGGGTCGGTTACGCTTTCCGGGGTCGCCGCCACGCCTACACCACCGTAGTCACGCCCTCAGGCCGGCCAGGGCACGAGGTCCTGTTCCACCTGGAAGCTCTGGAGGCGCTGGACATCCCGGTGGCCGCCGACCGGCCGCGTGTCACCATACCCGGGACGGCCGGCGAGAAAGCAGACGGCTGGCTGCGGGAGCACGTCCCGGGCGGGCGTGTGTTGATCGGACTGAATCCGGGCGGAGGTTGGGCCATCAAGCGCTGGCCGCCGGAGTTTTTCGGCCGCCTGGCCGACGCGCTGATCGATGAATACGGCGTGGACGTGCTGATCCTGTGGGGGCCGGGCGAGGCAGGGCTCGTCGCGCGGGTAACCGGCGCCATGCGCAACCGCCCCCTCGTGCTTCCGGAGACGACGCTCGCCGAACTCGGCGCATTCCTTAAGCGCTGCGGCCTGCTGGTCAGCAACGACAGCGCGCCGATGCACATGGCCGCGGCGCTGAACGTTCCCACCGTCGGTATCTTCGGTCCCACCGACCCCCGCGCGCAGGGGCCCTGGGGCGACGGTCACGGCGTGGTGCGGAAGGAAAGCGTCGACTGTCTCGGCTGCAACCGGATCAAGTGTCCGATTGGCAATATATGCATGACGACGCTGGAACCCGGGGAGCTGCTGGAGAAGATACGCGCGTATATTCCGGTCGGAATAGTCGGAACTTGACACCACGCCACCCGAATGTTATATTTAACTACTTTGGAACATTTACGTTAACCGGCGCTTAAGGGACCATACAGAAGGTTGATATTTGCGGAAAGACATCATAGTTGAGACGGCCACGCACGAAACACGCATCGCGATGCTCGAGGATAACCATCTCGTCGAGCTGCTGGTCGAACGCCCGGAACACGAGCGCGTGGTCGGGAACATCTGCAAGGGCGTAGTGACAGCGGTCATACCGAGCATTCAGGCGGCCTTTGTGGATATCGGCCTGGACAAGGCTGCCTTCCTGCAGGCATCGGACGTAACCAGTGGGGCCGACTGGATTGATTTCGATGACGACGAGAACCAGGATTCCGGATCCGGAAGGAGCAGGGACCGGGAGTACCAGATCCAGGAGATGGTCAAGGAAGGCCAGGAAATCGTCGTCCAGATCACGAAGGAGTCCATCGGCACCAAGGGACCGCGGGTCACTTCCCAGATATCCCTGCCGGGAAGGTTCCTCGTGCTGGTTCCCCATGCCAATTACGTCGGCGTTTCCCGGCGTATCGACGACTGGAGCGAAAAGCGCAGGCTGAGGGACCTGGCCAGGAAACTCAAGGACGACGACTTCGGGGTCATCGTGCGGACCGCTGCACTGGGCAAATCGGATTCCGAGTTGAAGAACGACCTCAAGCAACTGACCAGGACATGGCGGAATATCGAGAAGGAGGTCGGGAAGACGCCGGCGCCCGCCATGATCCACAAGGACGTCGAAATGACGTCCGGGATGATACGCGACCTGTTCACGCCCGACATCGACAGCGTGATCATCGACTCGAAGGCGGTATACAAGGAGATCCTGGCCTATCTAAAGGGCGTGGCCCCCCAACTTCGCGAGCGCGTCCACATGTACGACGGGACGGCGCCGGTGTTCGACGCCTACGGGATCGAGAACGAGATCGGCAAGGCGCTCCATCGGAAGGTATGGCTGAAGAACGGCGGCTACATCCTCATCGAACCCACCGAAGCGCTGGTGACGATCGACGTGAATTCAGGACGGTACGCGGGGTCAAGGGGACACGAGGAAACCGTGTTCCAGACCAACCTGGAAGCCTGCGCGGAGGTGGCGCGGCAGCTCAGGCTCAGGGATATCGGGGGTATCATCGTCATCGATTTCATTGACATGGAAGACCGCGGGAACCGGCGCCAGGTGCACCAGGAAATGGAGAAGGCCATGTCGCACGACCGTGCGCGGACACGCATGTCCAAGGAGATCAGCGAATTCGGGCTGATCGAGATGACCCGCCAGCGGATTCGCCCCAGCCTGCTGTTCACCTTCAGCGAGGCATGCCCGGTGTGCGACGGGACCGGCCGAATCATGTCGCGCATCACCATGGTCACCCAGATCGGCCGGTGGCTGAAGCGGGCAAAGCCCGGCCTGAGAGAACGAAAGCTCAAGCTCAAGGTGCATCCCACCGTGGCGTTGAGTCTGCATGAGAACGGACGGGAGAAACTGGTGAACCTGCAGGACGAGTACAAGATGCAACTTCAAGTCGAGGAAGACCCGTTCCTGCACGTGGAGGAATTCCGCGTGTTTTCGGGCAAACGGGACCTGGACGTGACCGACGAGTTCAAGTAAGCGGACCAAACGGACAAGGAGCGAAATAGATGTACGCTGTGATCAGATCGGGCGATCAGCAGTTCAGTGTCAACGAGGGAGATACGATCCAGGTCGAGAAGATCGCCGCCGAAGTGGGAGACGAGATCACCATCGACCAGGTGCTCCTCCTGGGCGGCGGAGAGACGCTGGTCGGCACGCCGACGGTAGCCGGGGCCACTGTGACGGCCAAAGTTACCGAGCAGGGCCGCCATCCCAAGATCGTGGTGTTCAAGATGAAACGCCGTAAGAACTACCGCCGGAAGAGAGGGCACAGGCAGCCGTATACCGCGCTCGAAATAACCAGCATCAACTACGACCCAAGCGCATCCAACTGATCGGAAAGGATTTTCGCAGATGGCCCACAAGAAAGGTGTAGGAAGTTCTCGCAACGGAAGAGACAGCAACCCCAAGTTTCTCGGCGTCAAGACCGGAGACGGCATGCGCGTCCGGGCTGGCAACATCATCGTCCGGCAGCGGGGAACGCGGATTCTGCCCGGAGAAAACGTGGGGCGCGGCAACGACGACACCCTCTTCGCCTTGACGGACGGCATCGTCCAGTTCCGCCGGTACGGGAAGAAGCGCACGCAGGTCCATATCGCCGACGGGTGATCCCATGGCGATCGACGCCGACGCCGTCGTTCGGAAGGCGAAAGCCGGGATCTCCGGTTTCCTCGAAGAGCAGTTCCGCCGCGGGCTGATCGACGAAGGGCTCTACGAACAGGCCCGTCTGAACGTACTTCCGAATCTTCGCCGCTGGTTGACCGACCCTCACATCAGCCGGTTGTCCCCTCGGCTCGGTGAAGGACTGAGAAGTGCTGTCGAAGCGGCCAGATGGGACGAACTGGTCGAAGCCTACGTGGACGAGATCAAGTTCGGCACGGCGGGCATACGCGGCAAAGCCGCCATGTCGGACGAAGAACTGCTGATCCTCGCCCGGGACGGCACGGACGCCCCCATCCTCAAGGGGCCGAATACCCTCAATAACATCGTTCTCCTGCTGAAGTCCGCGGGCGTCGCGAAGTACGCGACCGCCCATGGACTCCGGTCCATCGTCATCGGCTATGACAGCCGGGTGGCGGGCCAGGATTTCGCCCGGCTGGTATCCGGGGTGTTCCTCGCGGAGGGGCTGAAAGTCTACCTCTTCGACGAAGCCTGTCCGTACCCGGAAATGACCTTCGCCATACCTACGCTGGGTGCCGATATGGGCATCCTGATCTCGGCGAGCCATAACGACCGTAGATACAACGGCTACAAGCTCTCCGCCGGGACGGGATCGCAGTTTTCTCCCCGGGAACGATCCGTCATCTACAACGACTACATCCGGAAAACGACCCCGGCCCAGGTCGCGCTCCTGGGCTTCGATGACGCCGGGGTCGATCCGGGGCACCCTGAAGACCCTCGTCGTGACGGAAACAGGCTCGTGTTCCTGGGCGGCGCCGCGCCGTTGGCCGGATTCGACTATCTAGGCCGTCCCCTCATAGATATCCACGGGATGTACCAGGACCAGATCCGGGGATTCATTTCCGATGTCGCGATGATGAAGTCGTGGGCGCCCTCCATTGGAATCGGGTACTGCGCGTTTCACGGGGCCGGACGAAAGGCCGTGCCCCGGCTGCTGAGTGATTTCGGTTTCACCCGGGTGGACACGGTAACCCGCCACCGGTTGAACGAGCTCAACGGGCTCTTCCCCGCCTTTCAGGACCATCCCGAACAACAACCGGACCCGGGTGATCCCACGGCGTCCGATATCGCCGTCGACGCCTTCGTCGAACAGTACGGCGCGGATGCCATGGAAGCGCTCGAACTGATGATCGGGACCGACCCGGACGCCGACCGGGCGGGGCTCGTGGTCAAGGTCCCCCGGGCCTGCCGGAAATACCACGACAACCGGTCCCATGTGCTGCTGTCGGCCGACGACGCATGGTCTCTGCTGCTCTGGTACCGCCTGTCGCAGGGTGCCGGGAGTACGAAGGCATTTCACCCGCGGCCGGAGGAGTCGTTCATCGTGCTTTCCCACATCACGACTGACGCACTGGTGCGGCTCGCACGGAAACACGGCGTCGGCGTCGTAAAGACCTGGGTCGGGTTCGGCTTGATCGCCAACGCGGTGGAACGGGTGTGGTCGGGCGACGACCTATCGGATCCCCGGTTCAAAGATATCGTCTATCAGACCGTGGATATGGAGGGCATGCCCCGACGCTGCAACGTGGGCTGCCTGGAGCAGAGCAACGGGTTCAGTATCCTGGGAGGACCGCCCGCCACGGCCGCGGCCATGGGAAGCAACGGCCACGTGCGTGACAAGGACGGTGTCTTCGCCGCGATCCTGCTCGCCGAAGTGGCGGCCTATGCCGCATCCCATGGGACGACGGTATACGAACTGATCGACGAACAGATTTACCTGGATCCCGATATCGGGTATTTCGCCACCGACGTCGTTCCGGTCCCGCGTTGGGGAGAATTCAAAGGATTGGAAGGGCTGACGCGGAAGATCGGCATTCTGAGACGATGCGCGGAGCTGGGACAACGCGTGCGGGACGGCGAGTCCCTTACGCTGGACGGTCTCCCGGTGCGGTCATCGGAGACCTTCGTGGCGGGCAAGTACGCGGATGCGCACCAGTGGCCGGGATTTCCCGACGAGGGCATTCGATTCTATTTCGACGAGGAAAGACTCAACTACCTGACCGTGCGGCCGTCGGGTACGTCGCAGTGCTTCAGGTTCCACATCCAGTTGAAAGCGGAGAACCTGTCGCGAAGCGGTCTGGCGCGGCAGAAGTACGAGACCAGGATGCGCGCCCGGAGGATCATCTACGCGATGCGCGACCTGATCATGTAGCGTGCTATATGGCGAAGAAATCCCTCAGGTTGTTCTCGATTACGGCGTCTTCACGCAGCCTGGTAAGCCACTCCTGGTACAGTTGATTCTGCTTCTGGATCAGCAACTGCCGTTTCAGGTTCTCCTTCACCATCTCGTAGGTCGTTTCATCAACCGGTTCCCTTTCCACCAGTTGAATCAGGTAATAACCCCGTTCCCCTTCAACCACTTCGCTGAGCTCGCCGGTCTCCGACAACTGGAAGGCCCCCTTGATGAAATTCAGATCCTGCCCGATTTGAGGGATGAAGGCCTGCTGCCGCGTTATGGGATCCGTGGTGGCGACCCGGTCCGCCATTTCACCGCTTAACGCGTCCAGGTTGACGCCGGCGAGGCCCGCCCGGACCTCTTCGCCGCGGAGCCTGGCCTGTTCCATTTTCCCGTTCCGCACGAGGATCGATCGGATGCGCAGTTCCACTTCCTCGAGGGGCAGCACGCCCGCCGGTTTTTCACCGGCGTTTTCCAGGACGTAGAAACCGCTGGTGCTCTCCAGTACCTCTCCGATTTCACCGGGTTCGGATGCGAAGGCGAAAGACGACGCGCCGACCAGGTATCCGATGCCGGGGATGAACCCGTCGGGGCGGTCGGCGAAAAACCCGGTGGATTCGACCTGGAAGGAATCCGGCATGGCGCCGGCCGAACGGACCGCTTCCTCCAGACCACTTTCGACGGCCCGGGCCTGAAGCTGTCTCGCCTGGTCGTTCAGCGCGCTAAGGGTCTGCTGTCCGGTCATGGTCCTCAGGAGTATATGGCGCGCGCGGACCTGTTCCTCGCCGTCCCGGACCGCGGTCTCTTCCACCTTGATGATGTGCCAGCCGTACTCCGTCTTCACGGGATTCGAAATGGAACCGGGCGGCGTTTCAAAGGCGGCCGTTTCGAAGGCCGGGACCATGTCGTTTCGGCCGAAGAAGCCCAGGTTTCCTCCCTCGGAAGCGTTGGAGGTGTCCTCGGAGAAGTCCCTGGCCAGGGTTTCGAAATCGGCGCCGTCGGCAAGCTGGTCGTAAAGCTCGTCGATCTGTCGTTCGACACGCTGGGAATCGGCCACGCTCGGTTGCTTCGGAATCATGACGTAGGATAATGAAACCCGGTCGTCCTCCAGGAACGCTTCGGGATGCTCCGAATAGTACGCGGCGATATCTTCATCGGTGATCGATTCCGGTTCCACGGCCTGGTCTTCCGGATCGAACAGGAGGTATCTGGCCGTAAGCCGCTCGTTCTGGTTCACGAAGGCCTGCCGGACTTCCAGATCCGTTACGCGGGCGCCAGATACCACGCGGCTGACGAGCTTTTGCCTGGGCAGCAGCATGCGGTACTGGTCTTCGAGAAACGTCCAGCCTTCGACTGCCGGATCGTTCAGTGCCTGGAGGTACTTGGTCTGGTCGAATTCGCCGTCCGTCTGGAACATTTCCTCCTGCCTGATGTACTCCGGCGGATTCGTGCGGATCGCCTCCAGAATCTCGGCGTCGGTTACGCTGATGTCCTGCTGACCGATGCGCTGTTGGAGCAACGTGAGGTTAACCCGCCGGTCCCACACTTCGTTGATGATTTCGCGGCGACGGAATTCGTCCACGCTGCCGCCCTGCTGCTGGCGGTCGATTTCCTGCTGGCGTTCCACTTCAAACCGCATTTCCTCGTAGGATACCGATTCTCCGTTAATCGAACCCACGGCATTCTGCCCGCCCGGGCCCCGGCCGGTCATGTCGGCGCCCCATTCAAGGCCGATCAGTCCCCCGACCGCTATCACCAGGGTGGTGATGGCG
>VXWP01000034.1 GCA_009835325.1 Gemmatimonadota bacterium
GGTGAACCTCGTGGACTTCTTCGGCAAAGCCGTCACATGCGCGTCGGTGCCAGGTTCCAGGCCTGCAGCGATATGAACCTGGCCGCGCCTCCGCGTGCGAACAGGCTGACGCCCGTGCTGTCGGTCCGCGTCGGATAGATGCGCTGGGTCACGCATTGCCGGCGGTTGGCGAAGACCTCGAGGATCGAACGGTCCAGGAAGATGCGCAGCACCAGCGGTTCACCCGGCACCAGTTCGAACGGTCCTTCCTGCGCGGTGACGTACTGTTCGTGCTCAGGCAGGTGCGGCTGCAGACTCCGGTATCGGGTGTAACGTATTTCGCGGTCGAGGGACGACCGGCTGACATCGACGCGCAGGACGCCTGCCGCCACGTCGCAGGAAACCGCGGTTTCCTCCTCGCCCCCCGGTGAGCGCAGCACTTTCACGCCGACCTCCCGCGCCTCCCGGGGATCGATCTCGACGGCCAGTTCCAGGCAGTCCCCTCCGATGCCCTCGAGTGCCACCTCGGAATCAGCAGTTACATCGATAGACTCATGCCGGCGGGCATCGAGCCGCAGCATTTCAAGCTCCGGCACGGGTTCGATCTGCAGGTGACCGCCGGGCCCCGGTGACAACAGGCGCGGAACGGTCATTACGCCCGACCATCCTGACGCGCGTTCGCGCTCGTTTCCGCGCAGTTCGCGGATCCAGTCGAAGAATACGCGCCGTCCATTGGGATCCAGCAGCGTCCTCGGGCCGCCGAGATGTCCTCCTTCCCAGCTCAAGCGCCCGTGTATCTCGGGAATAAACCGTTCGTCCCGCACCTCGCCGATATAGTACTGGCTTCCCTGCAGATGGCTGCAGAAGAGTAGCATGTGCCGGTCGCCGAAGGGGAAGAAATCGGGCACGGCGCAGTCTTCGCCGCCTTCGGTCCATGCCCGCCTCGACTGGTAAAACACGTCGACGTACGCCCAGGTGCGCAGGTCCTCCGATTTAAACAGGAACGCGGCGTCCCCCCGGCCTTGCGGGTCCCGGTTGTTGACGGCGGCGTAATACTGGCCGTCCGCCAGCCACCCGCAGGGGTCGTGCATGGTGTAGCGCCCGAAGTCGGCGCTCCCCGCTTCCGGCTCGGGGATCACCGGATTCCCCGGGTCTTTCGTCCATTCTATCAGCAGGTCGTCGCTGCTGCGGGCGAGACAGAGTCCGTCGGGGTTGCCGTAGTAGATCAGTACCGGAACCCCGTCCTTGCTGACCAGGGCGCCCCCGCTGAAGCAGCCCTTCCGGTCCGGCCCGTCCGCATCCGGTTTCAGCGCCACAGGATGGTGGACCCAGTGCACGAGGTCGGTACTGGAGGCATGGCCCCACTGGATGAGATGCCAGTAGGCGCCGTGCGGATTATACTGGTAGAAGATGTGATAGCGGCCCTTCCAGTAAAGGGCCCCGTTGATATCGTTCATCCAGGCCGCGGGCGGCGTGAAGTGGTAGACGGGCCGGTGCGGGTCGCGTGCAAAGGAGGCAGCGAGTTCGCCGGCTTCCCGTATAAGGGTTTCCATCCGTTCAATCCGGTTGTCATCGGTCATTTTAGCGCTCGCGGGTTGCCTGGTCGGGATTTCTTTTTGCGGGCCGACGCATGGCCTGGACTACGATTCGCGGGCAGAACCGGTCCGGGCGATTGGCCGTTACGCGCGCCAAGCGCCGAATCGATGAAGATATGCTTGATATATGTTGAACATATGAGTGTAATTTACATTCACAAACGAGGCCCCGCCAGTTCGTCGATCGTGGAGGAACCATGGTCATCGAAGACCGCCGGTACATGATACGTTCGCTCAATTCGAACCAGTCCTACTGGGAACAGGACGTGTTCCCGGATTGGACCGCCCTGAATTGTTACCGGCACTATCCGGACGGCGGGACCGGGACCGGTGTCGAACCCCATTACCACGACAACGACGAGATCTGGCTGTTCACCGCGGGCCGCGGGGAAGTTCGCCTTGACGGCGTAAGACACGAGATCACGCCGAACACGCTGGTCTATACGCCCATGGGCTGCGTCCACCAGTTCCAGATGTTCACGCACTACGAGAACAACGCCATCGTGACGCGCCTGGAGCGGGCGGGCAGGCCGCTGCACCTCACCGTGGAGGAGTATGGTCCCGCCGAGCCCACCGTTCCCGGTTTCGTCGTTCCGGGCAGCATGAACACCGGCCCCATACGGGATCCCGGTCCGCGATGCCCTGTCTCCGAATGGCGGTTGCAGCGATATGAAGAGGTGAACGCCCAGGGAGACCCCCAGCATGACGCCGTGCTGAACCGGAACGAACACTGGATGGTACTGAGCGGGGTCGTGCAACTTTCGCTGGACGGACGGGAAGTTTCGCTCGAACCGGGCGATATCGCGCTGCTCCGGGCAGGTGTCGCCCGACGGTTGTCCACGGAAGACCGGAGCACGCGGGCGGTGGTCGCGCGGGAGCCCCGGTAGATGCTGCCTAGTCCTCGCCGGCCGCCTGGTGGATCTCGTCGAGCCAGACGATCATCTCGGCCGTGATGTCGTTGTGGGGTCCGGTCAGGCCCATCTCCGGCCAGGCCCATGCCCCGTTCTCCAGCTGGGTTTCGACCAGGTTGTTGCCAACCCTGACCGCCATGTCGCGGTACTTCGCTTCCCCGGTGAGTGTGTAGAGCATCGCTCCGGCCCAACCGACCTTGCCGGCACGAAGCAGCCTGAAGTGATAGTCCCCGACATGCTCGCAGAACCGCATGTACGTTTTCGCCAGGTCCAGCCATTCCTCCTCGCCCGTGGCCATGTACAGCCGGCAAAGGAAACCTGCCGCGATGCCGGGATGGTAGAAGGACTGGTCCCGCGACTCGTCCCGCGTCAGCACGTACCTGAAGTCGTCGCCGTCCATCACCTCGGTGATCAATCCGCGTTCGCGGCTGTAGACCGTCCACAACTCGTTCGGGAAATCGGGCTGTTCCTTCATCATTCGCCGCATCCAGGCGCCCGCGCTCCTGGCCACATCCAGCCTTCCGGTGTAGACGGCGCACCAGCCGCAGCCGCTCACGACCCACAGGTCCTGTTCGGTGCCGCCTTCGCGCGCTGTCGGATGGGAGTAGAAGCCGCCGCCGGCGGGGTCGCGGAACCCGAGGAGAAAGTCCATGCCGCGCCGGGCCAGGTCGAAAGCACCCATGCGGTGGGCCGCCTTGATGACCCAGGTGTTGTGGTAGGTGTAGTAGTAGCTGTCGAGTTCGTTGGTTGGGCGCGGACCGAAGTCGCCGTCGGGGAGGAACCCATGGTGCCTGATCCACCGAAGCAGGCGGCTTGCCGCGTGAGACAGGCCGCACACGAGCAACGCGGCCGGTACCTTGTAATATTCGGTGACGCCGAGACCGGGGTCGCCGAAACTGCCGTCCGCGTGCAACTTGCCAAGCAGGTATTGGCCGCCGCGGTCTCTCGCATCCCTGAATCGGCTCATTCAGTACTCCTGCGTGGAGCGTTTGACGATCAAGTCTATACCCGCTTCCTGATTGGATTCTACACCGGATCCATTACATTGTAAATCCGAACCGGACATGCTTCGCGGCAACAAGGCCCTTCAATGTGCTGACTCGCACTCGGTATTTCAATCACAAACAAAGCGCCGCTGCCTTTATTTGCGAACGGAACCTGACATGAAGATAACCCGTATTACGCAGTTATGTATGTTCTGGATGCTTTCGATGTTTGCGGCTGGCTGTTCAAACGTCATCTATATCGAGTCGGCGAACCAGAACAGCCGGGTCGATTACGTGGTGATTCACGCCACCTCGGCAAATTTCGCGGAATCGGTAAGATTGCTCACCACCCGGACCGGGCGTCCGGTCAGTGCACATTACCTGATTCCCGACGAAAACGACCCTACCTACGGTCACCGCCGGATGCGCCTGTATCAATTCGTGAAGGAAAGCCAAAGGGCATGGCACGCCGGCGTCAGCTACTGGGCCGGGGATACGGGGCTTAACGCCCGATCCATCGGGATCGAGATCGTAAACGAGTTTAGTTGCGAATCGGATACGTCAGCTGTCGAGGATAGCGGTCCGGACGCGCTCGTCTGTGATTTTCCGCCTTTCAGCGAAGCGCAGATCGAGATGTTGATCGAATTGCTTCGAGGCATTCAGCAACGGCATCCCCGCATTGGACCGCTCGATTTCGTCGCGCACTCCGATATTGCGGTCCCACACAGGCGCCGGTCGGACCCAGGCCCCCTCTTTCCCTGGCGGCGGCTGTACGACGAAGGCATAGGCGCCTGGTATGACGAGGAAACCAGGTTGCGTTACATGGCGCAATTCGAGGACCAGCTACCTACGATCGAAAGACTGCAGACCGCGCTGCTAAGGCTCGGATACCTGGTCGAACCAACCGGAGAACTGGACCACCAGACGCGCTTCGCCATACGCGCATTTCAAATCCACTTTCGCCCCTCGGACTATGGCGGCGTGCTCGACGTTGAGACCGCGGCCATTCTCTGGAGCCTGATCGATAAATACCGCGGCGGGTACCTGCCTTGATTGTGCGGTGTAAGGTAAATCCATCGTAGTTAAAAAAACGTCGAGAAACGAAATTTGGAACGCGACTAATCGATAAACCAGCATAACCGCACGACCAGTTAATTCCGATTAGGAGGATTGGAAATGAATCAGGAGTCGTGGCTACCACGTAACGGGCCTGTCTTCACCGGTGCAGTCGCGTTAATCGCTTTATTGACTTATTTGCATGTTACTCTGGGTGAGTTAAGAACTGAATTCAGGGAGGAATTAAGAAACATAACAAATTCGTTAGACAGAGTAGAAACCAAGATTGACGAGGTAAGCGGATACCTCAAATACAGTGCGGATTCTAAGGAGAATGACACCCCACTGGCTAATCTGAACAAGTGAGTGATTTTCAGGAAGGTACGCAGGCCGGTCTATGACGTGAACGCACAGAAGGAGAGTGACAAGACAGTGGTTGACTATCTAATGCCGGCGGCCGTGATTTTGGTAGCGGTGTTAGGTTGGATATTCAGTTGGATATTCTTCCGCAGGGGCAAGATGGTCGGAAAACGTGAATTGGATACGGCCACGTACAACCTGGTAAGAGAGATCGAAACGTTACGAGAAACTACGATGGCAACCTTTGCCGAATTGAAGGCCGACGTAAGAGAAACCAGGCATGACGTAAAGACCTTGTTGTCACGTTGAAATGAGTTTACATCCTACAGCTTCCCGAAGATCATCGACACGCCCAGGCTCATCCACTTCCAGTCGTCGCTGGAAACGTTGTACTGCGCCTGGAGGCTGAAACGGCCGAGCAGGAGTCCGATCCCGGGTGACACGACCAGGTCTCTTTCCGTGACGAAACCCGCTTTCGTATTCGTGGTCGCGTTTACCATCTGCCGTGTTCTCTTGTACACCACGCCGGCAGCGCCCTGTACAAATAATCGTTCCAACGGGTAGAATCGCAGGCCGGCGGTCACCGGAATGCTGGAGTAGTTGCCCTCGATCCGGTCGGCGATGGCGTCAAGACCCTGGTCGACCAGGTCCTCCACTTCGGTGCGGGACTTGATCTTCTCGCTGCCGTAGGTGACGTAGCCGCCCGAGCAGACCAGCTGGACGCGATAGCTGAACCAGTACGTCAGGGCGGCATGGGCGCCGTAACCGTAGTCCTCTTCGACCAGATCGGCAAGACCAGAGGCAGGACGGGCCACTTCGCCGCCCAGGTTGAAATTGAACTGTCCGGACGCCGGCAGCGTGACCAAAGTGACCGATGCCGCGAAGACCAGCGCACGGAAGGCCTGTATCATGATACTTGTCCCCGATCCGGTCTAGACATTCACTGGTGTCCGTTCGACTTCACCGCCTGCGAGGGGCGTACCGTGGTCAGGCGGCTGGTGCCCGCAGTCAGGCGGCTGGTGCCCGCAGTCAGACGGGGCGGGCGTCCATGGGTATGTACCGCGCTTCGGTCGGCCCGGTATACTCGCCCAATGGGCGGATGATCCGGTTGTCGGCGTACTGTTCGAGGAGGTGCGCGGTCCATCCGGTGATCCGGCTGCAGGCGAAAACGGGTGTGAACAACCCCGCCGGAATCCCCATGCTGGCGTAGACCGATCCGGAGTAGAAATCCACGTTGCAGGCGATACCCTTCAGGTCCATCATGGTTTGCTCGATCACGCGGGACATTTCATACCACTTCAGGTCGCCTGCCTTCCCGCCCAGTTCCTCCGAGAGGCGGCGCAGGTGCGTCGCCCGGGGATCCTCTGTCTTGTAGACACGGTGACCGAATCCGGGTATTTTCTCCCTGGCGGCCAGTTTCTCCCTGACGTAGTCCGCGGCCAGGGAGATCTCCCCGATCTCGTTGAGCATGTCCATCACGTCCTTGTTGGCGCCGCCGTGCAGCGGTCCCTTGAGCGTGCCCACGGCCGACGTGACCGCCGAGTGCATGTCCGAGAGCGTGGCCGCGGTGACCCGGGCGGCGAAGGTCGACGCGTTCAGTTCGTGATCGGCATGCAGGATCAGGGCGACGTCGAAGGCCTTCGCGTGCTCGGGGTCCGGTATCGTACCGTTCAGCATGTACAGGAAATTCGCGGCGTGGTCCAGGGACGGATTCGGCGCGATGGGATCGCCGCCGTTCGAGATCCGGTGCCAGGCGGCGGTAACGGACGCGAACTGGGCGGTCAGCCGGACGGCTTTGCGCAGGTTCGCTTCGCGGGTGTGGTTCGCCGCATCCGGGTCGTAGGCGGACAGGAACGACACGGCCGAACGGAGCACGTCCATAGGCGCCGTGCGACGCGGGAGTGCCCGCAGCAGGTCCAAAACTGATGCAGGCAACGTTCTGCCGGCGAGGAGCTGCTCGTTGAGTTCCGCCAGCTGTCCCGACCCGGGCAGGTCGCCGTGCCACAGAAGGCAGGCGGTTTCCTCGAAACTGGAATGGGCAGCCAGGTCGTGAATGTCGTGGCCCCGGTAGAGCATTCTGCCCTGCAGGCCATCGATGAAACAGACGGCCGTCTGCGCGGCTACGACGCCTTCAAGGCCTAGCTTGACCATTCCGTTTCTTCCCCGGTGGATACGGTTTTGTGCCGTGGACAGGATAGAGATGCGGCCTCCGGGTGTCAAGGTGTTTTTGGTCCGGATTCCGCCTCCTGGAAGGGCGTCTACGTCGGTTTTTTGTTTGTCGATGAAGCCCCTCGTATTTATCTTATACACCTTCGATTTTCCGGGCCGATTCCACGGAGCAACGCGATGCCGACACCGCTGAATTCCGACACGGTCACCCATGGCATACGGGTCCAGGTATACCCGGGCTATCTGCCCGATCATTCCGATCCCGGCCAGAGCCAGTACGTGTTCGCCTATCGTATCGTCATCACCAATGGCAGCGAGCGGTGGGTGAAGCTGATCAACCGTCACTGGGTCATCATCAACGCCGACGGCAAGCGCAGCGAAGTCAGGGGACCGGGCGTCGTGGGATTGCAGCCCGAACTCGAGCCCGGAGAAAACCACGAATACCAGAGTCTTTGCCCCCTGGACACGGAGTGGGGTACCATGGAAGGCGAATATGAAATGCAGGACGCTGACGGCCGTAACTTCGAAGTGGAGATCGGCCGGTTCTATCTCGCGATATCCTCGGACGAAAAGGTGGAGTCATGGCAAAAAAACTGACCGCGCAGGCGGACGATTTCTCGGCCTGGTACAATGAAGTGATCGCGAAAGCGGAACTGGCCGACAACGCCCCGACCCGCGGCTGCATGGTCATCCGGCCATACGGCTTCGCGCTCTGGGAGAACATGGTGGCGGTGCTGGACCGGATGTTTAAGGATACCGGTCACGTAAACGCCTATTTCCCCCTGTTGATTCCCGACAGCTTCTTCCAGAAAGAAGCGGAACACGTGGAGGGGTTCTCGCCCGAATGCGCCGTGGTTACGCACGGCGGGGGCAAGAAGCTCGAAGAAAGCCTCATGGTCCGCCCGACCTCCGAGACCATCATTGCGGACATGTACGCCAGGTGGATCCAGTCCTATCGCGACCTGCCGCTGCTGATCAACCAGTGGGCTAATGTCTTCCGGTGGGAACTGCGACCGAGGGCGTTTCTGCGGACGACGGAATTCCTCTGGCAGGAAGGCCACACGGCCCACGCCACGGCGGTGGAGGCCGAGGAGGAAACCCTGCGCATCCTGGACATCTACCGCACCTTTGCGGAAGACTACATGGCGATTCCGGTGCTGTACGGTCCGAAAACCGACGCCGAGAAGTTCCCCGGCGCGTTGCAGACCTACGCCATCGAGGGCATGATGAAGGACGGCAAGGCCCTGCAGATGGGCACTTCGCACGACCTGGGACAGAACTTCTCCCGGGCCTTCAACATCGATTTCCAGACGCGGGACGGGTCGCGCGAACACGTCTACCAGACAAGCTGGGGCATGAGCACCCGGACCGTCGGCGCCATCATCATGGCCCATGGCGACGACAGGGGGCTGGTACTGCCTCCCCGCCTGGCGCCTCACCAGGTCGTCGTCATTCCCATCGCGAAGTCCGACGAGGAACAGTCCGTCGTGCGGGCAGCCGTCGACAAGCTGGTTGCGTCACTGGAAGGCGTGCGGGTGAAGGTGGACGACCGCGAGCAGTTCGGCCTGGGCTGGAAGTTCACCGAGTGGGAAACGAAGGGCGTGCCGCTGCGTGTGGAACTCGGCCCGCGGGACATCGCCTCCGGCCAGGCAGTGGTCGTGCGCCGGGATACGGGGGAGAAGGAGTTCATTTCCCTCGAGTCCCTGGGCAAGCGGGTCGGAGAATTGCTGGAGACCGTGCAGCGGGATATGTTCCAGCGCGCCCTGGATTTCCGCGAAGCCCGTTCCCGGGAGATCCGGGACCGGGAGGCCTTCGTCTCGGCCGCGAACGGCGACGGCGGGTTCATCCACGCGCACTGGTGCGGCGATCCGGCGTGCGAGGCCGCGATCAAAGACGAAACCCGGAACACGATCCGGTGCGTCCCCATGGACCGGGAGGCCGATCCGGGCACCTGCGCGTATTGCGGGGGTTCCTCGGAACGCAAGGTCGTCTACGCCCAGGCCTACTGATCCCCGTACATCCCCAGCACTTCCATCGCCGCGTTGCGCCCGTTGACGGCGATCACGCTGCCGCCCGGATGGGTGCAGGCCCCGCACAGGTAGACCCCGGGCATGGGCGTCCGAGGTTCGAGCCGTTTCTCCCACATGAAGGCCGGCAGGATCTCACCCTGGAAGATATGGCCGCCGGTCAACCCCACCTTCTTTTCGATATCCGGCGGACCCATGACGTCCATATGCAGGACGGCATCGGGCATGTTGCTGCAGAAGCAGCCGAGTGATTCGAGGGCCAGCCTCCCCACCTCCTCCCTCCGGGAATCCCAGTCGCCATCGGCGAACGTGTAAGGGACGAACTGGGCGAAGATGCTCATGGTGTGACGGCCCGCCGGTGCCACGCTCGGATCGTGGGCGGTGTGGAAGTAGAGTTCCTCCCAGAGCCGCGGCGGCAACCGGCCGTCTCCGGCCATGGCGTGGAATTCGTGCCACTGCCGTGCGGTAAGCGGGATGTTGACCTGGCCCCGGTGGTGGTCCTCGTTCGTTCCCGGTCGGCTGGTGAAATCCGGCAATTCGGCGAGGGCCAAGTTGATCTTGGCGGTCGCGCCGGTCTGGGGAACCGACTCCACGCGGTCCTTCCACGCCCCGTCGGCCGCGTCGCCAAGGAGCCTTAGCGTGACCCGGGGATCGGCATTCGATACGACAGCAGGTGCCCGGACGCGCTCGCCACCCTCTAGCTCCACGCCCTCTCCGGGCAGGATGCGGGCGACGGGCACGCCCGCGGCCACCGCGGCGCCCGAGTCGCGCGCGATGTCGCACAGTATGAAGGACACCATGCCCATGCCGCCCTGCACGTACCCCCACATGCCGGGCATGCCGGCCATGGTCCCCGTGGAGTGGAAAACGTGCACGGAGGCGGTCCCGGGCTCGTAGGGGCTGGCGTTCGTCCCGATCACGCCCTGGCCGATCAGGGCCATGCGCAGCCGCTCGTCTTCGAGGTACCGTTCGACATATTCGACCATGGACCATTCGAAGAGCAGTCCGATGGCTTCCCGGTCGCCTTTGAGGCGTTCTTCGATCTGTTCCCGGGTCGGCGCACGCCCGATCCAGACGTCCTCCTTGCCCGGCGGACGAAGGGCCTCCCGGATGCGCCGCATGGGCGCGTACATGGCCTCGAAGCCCTTCACGTCCCGGGGCGACAGGCGTCGGATCTCCTCCAGGCAGCGGTCGTCGTCCTCCCACAACTGTACGCTCGACCCGTCCTCGAAGGGTACGAACATGCCCGCTACGGCCGGCGTCCATCGGTAACCGTAGCGTGCGAAATCCAATTCCTCGATCACCAGGGGATGGAGCAGGCCGGCGAGGTAGGCGCAGGGCGACACGCGGTATCCCGGCCAGGTCTCTTCGAGCGTGCAGGCGCCGCCGACGCGTTCCCGGGCTTCCAGGACCAGCACCCGCTTCCCGGCGCGGGCGAGGTAGGCCGCGCAGGCCAGGCCGTTGTGGCCGGCGCCGACGACTACCGCGTCCCAGTCGCGTCCCGCGAGCGAGGACACGGGTTCGGGCAGGCCGATGCGGCCCAGTGCGTCGCGGCAGGACCTGCCCGGCGCTGAAGCTGCCACGGATGATGACGTCGCGGACGAAGATGTCGCGGACGAAGATGTCGCGGACAAAGATCCCTCCGATCTGGCGGTACGTGTACGCATGGCGGTCATCCGCCGGCGTTCATCCTAAATCAGGTTCGGCAACAACGGGTGGTCCCGGTTTTCCAGCGGCAGGGCGATGCGGCTTTCCGCCAGGTGGGCGGCAAAGACGCCGTGGATCATCTCCAGTGCCCAGCGCCCGTCGTATCCGCTGTTCACCGGCCTGCGCCCGTCCCGCCTCGCCTCGAACACGTCGCGGACGATGGCGGCGTTGGCCGCCGCCTGAAGCGCGCTCATTGAAGGTTGCTCGGAAGGCTCAAGTTCCAGCGCTTCCGCGGTAACGTCGCGAACCGCCGCGTCGTCGTCCGGATGCCAGACCGGGGATCCGTGGATCCTGATCTGCTGGGAACCTTCATGGACGGTCATGATGCCCTCCGAACCGTACACCCACATCCCGTACCTCCGGGGGTGAGGGTCCTGGTTACGGCGCGTTTCGAAAGTGGCCGTCACACCGTGACCGAAACCGTACATCGCGTGGATGGCGTCGCCCGCGATGAGGCCCAGTTCTTCCGGACCCTCCACGGCGTCTTCCAGGGTCGCGGGCCGGCCGCCGGCCATGGTCACCGATGCCTGCACCCAGGCGGGGTTTCTGCCCAGGAGGAACCGGAGCATGTCGAAAAGGTGGGTGCCCAGCACCATGAGGTCCTCGCCGCCTCCGCGATGATCCTCCTTGCCGTTCATGCGGACGTGGAGGATATCCCCGATTGCGCCGTCGGCGATCAGTTGACGGGCGTGCCACGCGGCCGCGTGCATGCGGCCCTGGTGGGCGATGCCCATCATCACCCCGGCCTTCTCGCAGGCTTCGATCATGGCGTCGGCCTCGGACAGCGTGCGGGCCATGGGCTTCTCGAGGAAGATGCACGCGCCCGCCTCCGCCACCGCCAGGGTCATCGCGGCGTGCTGGTCGAGCCAGCGGGGACCGATGCTGACGATATCGAACCACTCGTTGCGCAGCATCTCACGGTAATCCGTATACAGGTTCCGCACGCCGAGCCGCCTGCCCGCTTCCCGCAGGCCGTCCGGATCGTCGTCGGCCACGGCGATGATGTCCACGTCATCCATTCCGAGGTACACCGTGTCAAGGCCATGGCCGTAGTTGCCCCGCCCGGTGCGTCCGATGACCCCCGCCCTGTATCGTCGGTCCATTCAATGCTCCTGCGGTTTGAGGGCTTTTCGGAAG
>VXWP01000035.1 GCA_009835325.1 Gemmatimonadota bacterium
TAATAATACTTGTACGGAAACGGCGGGCCGGATATATTCGAACCGTACCACCGCAATCCGCAATCTTTCAACCGGAACAGCGTAATCTTGCAAATAGAGCAAGTCGTATCCGACGTAATCCACGTCGGCAAGCGGATGTATGACCGGGGATACGTAGCCGCGAACGACGGGAACTTAAGCGTTCGACTGTCCGAAGACCGATTGCTGATCACGATGACCGGGGTGAGCAAGGGTTTCCTGGACCCGGACAAATTCGTGATCGTCGATTATGACGGCGCGGTGATCTCGGGGATGCACGAACCGTCGTCAGAAATGAAAATGCACCTCATGGTGTACCGGGAGCGTCCGGACGTGCACGCCGTGGCCCACGCCCATCCTCCGTCGGCGACGGGTTTCTCGGTGGCCGGCGTGCATCTGCCCGATGCCCTGCTGCCCGAGGTGATCGTCTCCCTGGGATTCGTCCCCATCGCGCCCTACGGGACGCCGGGAACCATGGAACTGGTCGAATCGCTCAGGGGATTCGTGCGGGACCACGACGCGATCCTGCTGGAAAACCACGGCGCGCTGACCCTGGGTCCGGACATCGTTTCGGCCTATCACAAAATGGAAACCATGGAGCACTGCGCGCAGATCGCCCTCGTGGCGCGCATGCTCGGCCGGGTCAACACCATAGACCAGGAGAACGTGGACAAGCTGCACCGCCTGCACGGCCGGCCCTGTTCATCCGGCGGAAAGAAAGAACACCGGACCGAGGAACCTACATGACGACAACGCGCAGAGAACTGGTCAACGAAATCAGCGAGACACTGGGACTGAAAAAGACGCAGATCTATCCCGTGATCGACGCGCTCTTCGAAATCATGCGGGAGAACCTGGTCGAGGGCAACCGGATCGAGATCAGGGGATTCGGCGCGCTGGAAATCAGGAATACCCGCCCCAAGCCGGCGGCCCGCAATCCGCGGACCGGCTACACCATCGAGGTTCCGGCCCGCCGGAAAGCCAAGTTCAAGCCCGGCAAGATCCTGAAAGAAGCATTGCGCGCCCAGCGGAAGCGTCGGGAATAACCGCCGACGCTCAGGGCATCGACGCACCCACGCCAATCAGCGAGACATGCCTCCCTATTACCCGGTCGGCAAGCTGCCCGCGGAAGACCTGGACCGCATCCTGCGCCGCTATGCTTCCGGCGCCGACCCGAGACTGCTCGTGGGCCCGGGCATCGGTCGGGACGCGGCGGTCATCTCCTTCGGTTCCAGCGTACTCGTCTCGAAAACCGACCCCATCACCTTCGCCACCGAGGAAATCGGCTGGTACGCCGTCAACATCAACGCCAACGACGTCGCCGCCATGGGCGCGGCGCCCCGGTGGTTCCTCTCGACCATACTGCTTCCGGAAGATAAAACCGACGCCGGTATGGTGGACCGCATATTCTCCGGCCTGGCCGACGCCTGCCGCGAACTCGGCATCACCCTCTGCGGCGGACACACCGAAATCACCCACGGCCTGGACCGGCCGCTGCTCATTGGGCAGATGCTGGGGGAAACGACGGCCGACGGCTATGTCTCCGGCGACGGCGCCTGTGTGGGCGACCGGATCCTGCTGACCAAGGGGATCGCCATCGAGGCGACGGCGCTGATCGCCATGGAAAAAAGCAACGAGGTCCGGACGCGATTCTCCGACGAATTCCTCGAGACCTGCCGGCGGTACCTCAGGCAACCCGGCCTCAGCGTGGTCAGGGAAGCCCGCCTCGCCATGGAGACCGGCGGGGTCCGCGCCATGCACGATCCCACGGAGGGCGGACTCGCGTCGGGACTGCGGGAGATCGCAGTCGCTTCCGGGGTCGGCATGCTCATCGAGGAGGACCGGATTCCGCTGCTGCCCGAACCGGAGGCCCTCTGCGCGTTTTTCGGCCTGGATCCCCTGGGCGTCATCGCGTCGGGCGCCCTGCTCATCGTGGTGGAGGCGGACCGTGCGCAGCCCCTTGCGGCCCGCCTTGGCGAAGCCGGCATACCGGTCGCCGAGATCGGGTCCGTAGAGCCTCCAGAGTACGGAATCCGGATCAGAAGCAAGGGTGAAATCGCCGATCTCCCGGCCTTCGACCGGGATGAAATCGGCAAGGTGTTCGAAGCGACGTAACGCCGTCCGGGACCGGTAAAAATACTTGCATGCGGACCCCCGGAAGCTTAGATTTGGACAGCGAAAACCGAAAAGTACGGTGTACGGCCAGGGGTCGTTCTTCGGCCCGGTTCCAATCACATCTTCGCATTCCTTCAGGAGCGCATCATGGAAAAAGTGATGGAAATCATCGTTTTCCTCATGAAGCACATGCAGGATGAAAAAGGCCGATTCAACGACATCGCCGACGTCTCACAGACCCTGGTCGGCCACGGCTATACCCAGCAGGAGGTCAACACGGCCTTCGCCTGGCTGTTCGACCGCCTCCAGGCGCAGGCGGAAGTCGTGGTCGATCCGACCAAGCCGCTCCAGCCCAAACCCAACCGGATTCTGCACGCCGTGGAACAACTGATGATCCAGCCGGACGCGTACGGTTACCTGCTGGAGCTTCGCGAACTGGGCCTGATTACCGATGCGCAGACCGAACTGATCATCGAACGGGCCATGCTGACGGGCGCCCGTTCCGTCACCCGGGATGATATCAAAACCATCGCCGCGCCGATCCTGCTCGAGTCGGAATCCGGCCAGGTCATGATCTGGCTGCCCGACGACCTCGAAGAGGGCATCATCGGGAACTGAAGCCCGACACTCCTTCATCTCCAGCGCAGCTACTTTCACGCGACTACTTTCAAACATGTCCAAATCACTCGTTATCGTGGAGTCCCCGGCCAAGGCCCGTACGATCAAGAAGTACCTGGGCAAGGATTTCGAGATCATGGCGTCCGTGGGCCATGTCCGGGACCTGCCGCCCAAGAGCCTGGGCGTCGACGTCCAGAACGGTTTCCAGCCCGAATACGTGACGATCCCGGGGAAGGAAAAGGTCGTTAAAGACCTCCGCAGCGCGGCGCGGTCGGCCGATCAGATCTTCCTCGCGACCGACCCGGACCGGGAGGGCGAGGCCATCGCCTGGCACGTGGCCAGCCAGCTGGGCAACAGCAAGAAGGAAGTGGGGAGGGTGCTCTTCCACGAAATTACCCCCGGGGCGGTGCGGACGGCGATCGACAAGCCCGTGTCGATCGACATGCAGAAAGTCAACGCCCAGCAGGCGCGCCGAGTCATGGACCGTCTCGTCGGGTACCAGGTCAGTCCCTTCCTCTGGAAGACGATCACCGGCGGATTGAGCGCGGGACGGGTACAGTCGGTGGCGCTGCGGCTGATATGCGAACGGGAAGTGGAAATCGAGAAGTTCAAGGTCGAGGAGTACTGGTCCATTACGGCACACCTCCGGTCGGAGGGGGACGCCGTGTTCCCGGTCAAGCTGGTCCGCGTGGACGGAGAGAAGTTCAACCTGCCCGACGAGAAATCGGCCCGGGCGCTGATCGAGGACCTGCACGGGAAGACCTTCGAAATCGAGGACATCACGCGGAAGCGCACGCAGCGCAATCCCTATCCGCCCTTCATCACCAGCACCCTGCAGCAGGACGCGGCCAGGCGCCTCCGGTTCACCACCCAGAAGACCATGATGATCGCCCAGCAGCTCTACGAAGGCATCGAGCTGGGCGACGAGGGGGCCATTGGGCTGATCACCTACATGAGGACGGACTCGACCCGGATCGTGGACGAGGCGATCGCGGCCGTCCGGGACCTGATCGGCCGGGTATACGGCGACGAATACGTCCCCCCCAAGCCGCGGAGGTTCAAGACCAAGCCGGGCGCCCAGGACGCCCATGAGGCGATCCGGCCCACGGCAGTGGACCGCAGCCCGGAGAAGATGAAGCCCTTCCTGACGAAGGACCAGTACAGGCTGTATGAACTGATCTGGCTGCGCTTCGTGGCGTCCCAGATGCGTCCGGCCCGGTTCGACGTGACCACCGTGGACATCCGGTCCGGGAAGTACCAGTTCCGCGCCACGGGCACCGTGCCGACCTTCGCGGGTTTCCTGAAGGCCTATGAAGAACCGGTCGACGAGGACGTTGAAGGCAAAGACGACGAGAAATCCCTGCCCGATCTGCGGAAGGACGAGAAACTCGCCCTGGAAAAGCTCGAACCCAGGCAGCATTTCACCCAGCCCCCGCCCAGGTACACCGAGGCGAGTCTCGTCAAGGAACTCGAGGTCCGGCAGATCGGCCGGCCAAGCACCTATGCCCAGATCATCAGCACGCTGCGCATGCGCAAGTACGCGGCCATGAAAGCGGGCCGGTTCACGCCAACGGACCTCGGCATGGCCGTAAACCGGATCCTGGTCATGGCTTTCCCGGACCTGTTCGACGTGGCGTTCACCGCGAAGATGGAAGACGCGCTGGACCGCATCGAAACCGGGGAACTGGACTGGACCGGCACCCTGGTGGACTTCTACCAGCCCTTCAACGAGCGGCTGCAGTCCGTAAACGCCCAGCGGTCGGAGCTGAAGAGCACGCTGACGGAGGAGACGGACGAGAAATGCGAGAAATGCGGCAAGCCCATGGTCATCCGATGGGGCCGCAACGGCCGGTTCATGGCGTGCGGGGGGTTTCCGGCGTGCCGGAACACCCGGCCGATGAACGGCGAAGAGAACGCCGACTTGAACACTGACGAAGTATGCGGGAAGTGCGGCGAGAAAATGGTCGTGAAGACCGGCCGGTACGGTCCGTTCCTGGCGTGCAGCGGATATCCCCGCTGCCGGGAGACGCGGCCGGTCAACCTCGGGGTCGACTGTCCTGAAGAAGGTTGTGACGGGTTCCTCACGGCGCGCCGGTCGCAGAAGGGCCGAAACTTCTACGGTTGCAGCAACTACCCCAGGTGCCGTTTCGTGGTGTGGGACAAGCCGGTCGACCGCCGCTGTCCACGGTGCGACTATCCCCTCATGGTCGAGAAACAGGAACGGTCCGGCCGTGAAGCGCTCCAGTGCCCGTCATGCAAGCATCGCGTCCGGGCGGCCGAGTCGCAACCCGAGGGCTCCGGCGAGGCGGACCAGGCGGGGCAGCTGGACCAGGCGGACCAGGCGGGACAGACCCTCCAGGAGGCTTGACCGATCATGGAGAAACTGGTCAGCGCATTTCTCGATCATCTCGAGATCGAGCGCAATTACTCCCGGCATACCCGTTCGGCCTATGCCGGCGACCTGGGCCAATTCCAGTCTTTCCTCTCCGAAGACGGCGGCGCCGATCCGCCGGATCCGGAATCCATCGACAAGTCCGTGGTGCGGGCGTTCCTTCACCACCTGCACCGGGAAGGCTTCAGCAGGCGGACCATCGCGCGCCGTTTCGCGGCCGTGCGGTCCTTCTTCCACTACCTCTGCCGGGAAGGGATCGTTTCCTCCAACCCCTGCGTCTACCTGACCACGCCGAAATGGGACCGCCACCTGCCCCGGTTCCTGGACAAGAGCCAGGTGGAAGCCCTGCTCGGCCAGCCCGACCGGAGCCGGCTACTCGGTCTGCGGGATGTGGTCATCCTGGAACTGCTTTACGGAGCGGGCATGCGGTTGTCGGAGCTCGTAGGACTCGACGTCGGCGCGATCGAAATGACGGAGGAACGGATCCGCGTGATCGGGAAGGGAGACCGGGAACGCATCGTGCCGCTGGGCGGGCCCGCGTTGTCCGCGCTGGCGGCCTATATGGATGTCCGTCCCATGCTGATCAAAACGGGGCGGGAAGATACGGCGGCACTCCTGCTGAATCAACACGGCCGCAGGCTGACGGGACGCGGGGTCCAGTACATCCTGGGGAGATACGGTCTCCGGATCAGCCAGCAGGGATTGACGCCCCACATGCTCCGCCATACGACCGCAACGCACCTGCTCGACGCCGGAGCGGACCTGATGGCGGTCAAGGAACTGCTCGGCCATGAACGGCTTTCGACCACGCAGGTCTATACCCACGTCGCCCTCGACCGCCTCAAGAAAACGTACGAAGAGGCGCATCCCCGCGCCTGATCTATGAACGGGACGCCGGACCACTCCGCGCTGAAGATTCCGGTCAGCCTGGCCAGCCCAGTCGGCCTGATCGGCCCGGCCTGCCTGGTCGCCATGGCCTGCCTGGTCGGCCTGGTCGCCGTGGCCTGCGCCCGCGAAGGCATGCCGCCCGGCGGCCCGCGCGACCGCATTCCGCCCTGGGTGGTGGAAACCGATCCCCCGGCGGGTTCGACCCACGTGCCGCTGGACGTTTCCCCGAAGCTTACCTTCAGCGAACGCATTCAGCCCCGTTCCATCGAAGGCAACCTGTTCATCGCGCCGATCGTCGAATTCGAAGCCGAAGCGAGCTGGCGGGGCAACGAGATCACGGTTCGGTTCGAGGAGCCCCTGCTGGCCGACAGAACCTATATCATCACGGTGGGCACCGGCTTCAGGGACATGCGCAGTAACCGCATGGATTCGACCTTTGTATACGCGCTGTCGACCGGCCCCAGCATCGAAGAGGGGGAGGTCAATGGACTGACGGTCCATGACGGCCAGCCTGCCAGGAACACCTATGTCTGGGCCTACAACCTTGCCGGGAAGCCCGACCCGGACCCGGCCGGCACGACCCCGGACTACCTGACCCAGGCAGGCCGGGACGGTACCTTTACCTTCACCCATCTCTCGGCCGGCCGTTACCGTCTTTTCGCCTTCCTGGACCAGGGCAGAGACCGTCTCTACGACGCGGGCGTGGACCCCATCGGGGTGCCCACCCGGGACGTCGTCCTTTCGGAAGAGGGCATGTCGGATGAGGATATGGCGGAAGAGGGCATGTCGGAAGTGGGTATATCGGAAGTGGGTATGTCGGATGAGGGCATGGTGGACGGTCCCATGTGGTTCCGGATGGCCGTGAACGATACCGCCGCCATGCACGTGATGTCCGCCCGGGTGTCCCACCGGCGTGCACTGAGTATCTTCCTGAGCGAGGCGCCGCACGCGGACATGGTCCGGGACACGGGCGCCTATGCCATCGCCGGCGTGGAGGAGGGCGAATGCCTCGAGGTCACGTCCGCCTATCTCGATCCGGCGGATCCGGCGACCATCGTGCTCATCACGGCGCCCCAGGTCCGCGACCGGGTCTATCGCCTGACCGTTACCGGACTTGAAAACACCTGGTCGGAACCGATCGACACGACGGAGAACACCGCTGAGTTCACCGGGTCGTCCATTGAGAACCCGCCGGCACCGAGGCTCCTGGAGGTTCATCCCGGCAACCGCTCGCGGGATGTCGCGCTGTCCGTCGAGCTTCGTTTCTCGTTCAGCGAACCCGTAACCCTGGAGGAAGGGGCCGTGGTCCTTCGCGACTCCACGGACCAGGAGATCGGCGGGGATCTCCGGTGGATCGACGCCACGGTCGCCGCGATGCGGCCCGACAGCCTGCTGCAGCCGAGTGCCGACTACGAGATCCTCGTACTGGCCGGCCTGGTCACGAACGGGTTCGACCAACCGCTGCAAGCCACGGGCGACCGCCCCGATACGCTCTCGTACACCTTCTCGACCATCGATCCCGAGAGCTACGGTTCGCTGTCGGGACGGTTCGAGGACGATAATCCAGCGGGGGCGGGAGCCGTTGGGATCTCCCTTTATAAATTGAGAGACTCGGAGCCCGCATCGGAAATCGAACTGGACGGTACCGGGGATTTTCGTTTTGACAACGTGCTGCCGGGCCGGTATATCCTTCAGGCCTACCGCGACGCGAACGGAAACGGCAAATTCGATTACGGCAACGCCTTGCCATTCGTTCCCGCCGAGCGGTCCATGGTCCATCCGGACACCCTGGAAGTACGATTGGGATGGGAGACGGAAGACATAACGCTCAGGCTGAATCGTTAGCGGCCCGGCGCGTAAGGGGAGTTAGAACATGTACAACGGAAAGAACGCCCTCGGTCTGCAGGAAGCGGTGGATGCGCTGAAGACGCGGGGCATCGTGACCGTCGAAGGCGTATTCTCCGCAGAAGAGATGAACTCGTTCCGCGGACTGCTGGACGGGACCATCGCGGAGGCGAGCCGCGTAGAGGAATACAAGGGTCGGCCGACCGACAAGCTCCTCGGAAGATCGAAGGATACGGTCTGGCTGCTGTGGGAACTCTACGCCGTGTGCGAAGGCGGACTCCGGTTCTCCCGGCATCCCGCCATCGTCAGCGTGCTCGAACGCGCCCTGGGCGAGCCGGTCAAACACGCGAGCATCGGCACCATGTTCGACAAGGTGGCCGGCGGCGACGCGGAGATCGGATGGCACCAGGACACTTTCTTCATCGTGGACCCGCCCCGGGACCATGACCTTGATCTTTCCGGCTACTGGAACCAGTTCGGCCACATACACATCAGGCCGGCCGACATCGATTGGAAGGAAGACTATTTCCAGCAGACCATCATCGTCCGCATCAACGTGGACCCGCAGACCATCGAGAACGGCGCCATGAAGGTCCTTCCGGGCTCCTATCTCGAAGGTCCTCTTGAGCTGAAGGGCGGACCTGAGGCCTATGTCGCCACGCACGAGCACGAGGCCATCGACTGCACCGCGGGCGAGGGAAGCGTCACCTTCTACTATCCCACCATGCTCCACAGCTCGGAGGTCAGTACGGCGCCGCACGGCGTGCACCGGCGGGCCGCCGCGCACCGGGTCCGCGCGGAAAGCCTGCAGATCCCGGGATGGGACTGGCCCTCGGACTGGCCCGAAGGCGCAGAACGGATCCGGCCGGAATCGGGATTCGACCTGGATCCCTTCGCCTGATTGTTGCCTGAGCTACCAACCCTGCCGGCGGCCGGAATCCAGTTCCGCGTCGATCCCTACCGCCTTCCGGAATCCGGCCCGAGTTCACCGATGTACAGGGTGGAGAAGGCCGGAGCGAAACCGCTCCATCGCCGGTCGCCGTACCTGTTTTCCTCGATGCCCAGGACCCACGGCTTGCTCAGGGTCGCGTTGACCATGTTATGCAGGAACACGCCCGCGGCCTGCTCGGCCAGGATCACCTCGGCGTCCTGGTACATGGCGACGCGCTTCTCCTCGTCGAATTCCCGAGCGGCCGCATCCACCAGGCGGTCGAACTCTTCGTGTATCCAGTCCTGCCGGCCCGATCCCGCGGGCTGGGAGCGCCAGGGCACGGCGATCATGTCGCTGGGGTCGGGGTAGTCCATGTTGAACCACAGGAAACCCCAGGGGATCTCGTGGTCGCGCATGAAGGCGTTGAAGGCGTTTGTGGACTGCTGCCGCAGGTTCACCTCGATGTCCAGGTGGTCCTCGAACATCTGCTGCATGGCGACGACCACGTTCCATTCATCGGGCGTCGGCGGCTGGCCCCGCACCCAGAGTTCGAGCGGGGGCAGTCCCTTTCCGCCGGGGTAGCCGGCCTCCGCCAGTCGCTGCCGGGCCAGCTCCGGATCGAAGGCCTGGTACGCGCGGATCCGCTCCGACTGGTACCCCGGGAAGCCCTTCGGCAGCATGCCGTAGGCCGGCGTAGCGGCGGCGCCGAGCACGACGTTGCAGATGGACTCGCGGTCGATGGCGTGGGCCAGGGCCTGGCGCAGCCGGATGTTGTCGAAGGGCGGCTCGCGGGTCCTGAAGATCGTGTAGTACGTCCCGAAGTTCGGATAGGTGATCAACTCGCGGCTCAGGACGGGGTCCATGCGCGCGTGATGGTAATCGGGACCAAGGACTGCGATCCGGTCGAACTCGCCGTTCTCATAGGCCGGCAGTCCCCGCCAGCCCGGCAGGATGAAGGTGAACTCGATGCGTTCGAGGTATCCCTTCCAGGGTCCGTTGTAATGGGGATTCAGCGCATAGGTCATGCCGACGCTCTTGTCCCACGACGCGAGGCGCCAGGTGGAATTGGACACGCAGTACTCCGGTTCGGACCACCTTATCCCGTATTTCTCCACCTGCCACCGGGGCGCCGGCACGGAAGTAAAGAAGGTGAGAATGTAGGGAAAGTGCGAGCACGGTTCTTCGGTCTCGATCACCAGCGTGCGGTCGTCCACGGCCCGGACGCCGACGGCCTGCGGGTCGCTCGTCTTTCCCGTGTTGAAGGCGCGGGCGCCCTTGATCGGGTAGTAGAAGTAGGCGAAGATGTTGGCGTGGGCGGGATCGAGCAGCCGGCGGAAGGACCATTCGAAATCGTGGGCGGTCACCGGCCGGCCGTCGCTCCACTTCGCCCCTTCGCGGATCGTGAAAGTCCAGGTCACGTGATCGTCCGCCACGGACCAGGACTCGGCGGCCGCGCCCCTGATCTCCATGTCTTCGTCGAAGACCAGCAGGGATTCGAATAGGAAGGCGTTGAACTGGGCGTCGAAGAGGGAGATGCCCACGTCCAGGGTGGACGGTTCCAGCATGCTCAGCCGGATGTACTGCTCGCTGAGCGGGGCCGCGTCGACCGGCAGTTCCCGCCCCACCGAATTGACACGCGAGGTCTGCGTCCCGTCGCCGGGCTCGTTACCCGGTGACCCGCAGGCCGCTGCGACAAGCGCGGCGGCGCAGATCAAGACGTATAACCTTCCTCCCATCGTGCCCTCCCGGTCGCCGCGGAACGCTACGACATGAAGCGCCTGTAGCTACGCCTTGGAACCCCCGCCGGCCACGAGACCTGTGCTGCAGCCGCGGGCCGATCGGTCATTCTTCGGCGAAGGCGGCATCGAAGGCCACGTCGGACGGCGGAAAGTCGACGCCCTTCGTAAAGGCGCAGGCTTCCTCGGCGCCGTGCTCGCGGTCCATGCCGCTGTCCTCCCACTCGATGGAGAGGGGACCCTGGTACCCGATCTCGTTCAGCGCGCGGATGATCTCCTCGAAATCGATGCTGCCGCGGCCGAGGGACCGGAAATCCCAGTACCGGTCGGAATGGCCGAAGTTGACATGTCCGCCGAAGACGCCGGCCCGGGTCGGGCGTTCCGACCACCAGACGTCCTTCATGTGCACGTGGTAGATGCGGTCCCTGAAGGTCCGGATGAACTCGACGTAGTCCACCCCCTGGTAGCCGAAGTGGCTGGGGTCGTAGTTGAATCCGAAGGCCTCGCGATTATCCAGGGCGTCCAGCGCCCGCTGTGCCGAGGAGATGTCGAAGGCGATCTCCGTGGGATGCACCTCCAGGCCGAACTTCACGCCCACCTCGTCGAACACGTCCAGGATCGGATTCCAGCGCGCCGCGAAGTCTTCGTATCCCGCATCGATGGATGATGGGTCCACCGGCGGGAAGGAGTAGAGCAGGTGCCAGATCGACGAGCCGGTGAAGCCGTTGGCTACATCGAGGCCCATGTTCGCTGCGGCCCGGGCGGTCTGCTTCATCTCCTCGGCCGCGCGCCGGCGCACGCCTTCCGGGTCCCCGTCCCCCCAGACATGGGGCGGCAGGATCGCCTCGTGGCGGGCATCGATCAGGTCGCAGACCGCCTGACCGGCGAGATGGTTGCTGATGGAAAACACCTGCAGTCCGTGCTTGTCCAGCAGCGCCCGGCGGTCCTCGCAGTACGCCTTGCTTTCAGCGCCCTGATTCACGTCGAAATGGTCACCCCAGCAGGCCAGTTCCAGACCGTCGAACCCCCAGCTCGCCGCCTTCCCGGCAAGCGTGTCCAGGGTGAGGTCCGCCCACTGGCCGGTAAAAAGCGTTACGGGACGAGACATGATTGACTGCTCCTTTCAGTTTCATAGTCGGCATGTACGGCGCGGAGGCCGCCGGTTGATGGCGGGCGCCCCACGCCGGTATCGCGTTCACAGGCCGCAGGCCTACAGGTCGGCGATCCGGACCCAGCTGCCGTTCTCAGCCGACAGCGAAACGGCTTCCAGCACGGCCTGGTCCCGGACCCCTTCGTCGAAGTCCGGATGGAGATTGTCGTCGGCGCCGGCGATGGCCTGCATGAGATCGTACACCTCGTGGATGAAGGTGTGTTCCCATCCGATGATGTGCCCGGGCGGCCACCACCGGTCCATGTAGGGGTGGGCGCCTTCGGTCACGATGATCTCGCGGAAGCCCTGCACGTGGTCCTCGTCTTCCCGGTTGTAGTACTGGAGCTCGTTCATCTTCTCCAGGTTGAAGGCGATGGAACCCTTGCTGCCGTTGATCTCGAATCGGTTTCCGTTTCTCCTCCCGCCGGCGAAGCGCGTGGCTTCGAAGGAGCCCACGGCGCCGTTCTCGAACCTGGCCAGCGCCAGGGTCGTGTCGTCCACGGTCACCGGTCCCGACCGCGTGGAACCGCCGGCACTCGCGCCCAGGGCCGAATCGATCTCCTCCACGATGGGACGCTCCTTGATGAAGGTCTCCTGCATGCCGGTCACCTCGGTGATCTCGCCGATGAGATACCGGGCCAGGTCGATGATGTGGGCGTTCAGGTCGCCGTGGGGACCCGAGCCGGCCTTCTCCTTCTGCAGCCGCCACACCAGGGGGAAATCGGGGTCCATGATCCAGTCCTGCAGGTAGACGGCGCGCCAGTGATACACCTGGCCGATGCGGCCTTCTTCGATGAGCCGCTTCGCCAGCGCGACGGCGGGCACCCTGCGGTAGTTGTAGGCCACCATGCTCTTCACGCCCGCCCGGTTCACGGCTTCGGCCATGGCGCGGGCTTCCGCCAGGCTGTTGGCCAGCGGTTTTTCGCAGAAGACGTGCTTGCCCGCTTCGGCGGCGGCGATGGCGATCTCCGCGTGGCTGTCGCCCGGTGTCGAAACGTCGACGAGATCGATGTCGTCACGGGCGATCAGCGTCTTCCAGTCGGTCTCGTAGCCTTCCCAGCCGAACTCGGCGGCCGCGCCTTTCACGTTCTCCTCGTTACGCCCGCAAATGGCCTTCATGACCGGCACGCCGGCCGCGTCCGGGAAGAAGAAGGACATGTCCTTGAAGGCGTGACTGTGCGCCCTGCCCATGAACGAATAACCTACCAGGCCCACGTTAACGTTCCGTGCCATGTAATGCTCCTTTCTCGTCTCACGCCGCCGGGGCGGTCACGTTCGCCGCCGGGGCGGCCCGTTCTTCGCCGGGGCGGCCCGTTCTTCGCCGGGGCGGCCCGGTTCAGGATGCCAGTTTTTCTTCTACGTAATCTTTCAGCTCACTGATGGCCACCCGGTCCTGCGCCATGGTATCCCGGTCGCGGACCGTAACCGCGTGGTCGTCCAGGGTCTGGAAATCGACCGTGACGCAGAGCGGCGTGCCGATTTCGTCCTGGCGCCGGTAGAGCTTGCCGATGGCGCCCGTGTCGTCGTACACCGTGCGTATCCTGCCTCCGGACTGCAGCGACCTGCGGATGTCCCGGGCCGTTTCGGCGAGCCGGTCGTCGGTCCGCTTCAGCGGGAAGACCGCCACCTTGACCGGGGCCAGGTGGGGCTTGAGCCGCAATACCGTCCGGTAGTGGTCGCCGATGACCTTCTGCGACAGGTTCCGCAGCGTCTTGCCCTCCTTGATCCGGTCCGCGCCCGTCATGGCCAGGAGCGCGTCGATGCGCGGCATGCTCTCGGGCAACTCGCCGGCGATCGCCTCCCCGAAGGCCTGCAGGGATTCCCGCGTTTCGTCCGGCATTTTGCTGTTCTTCGCGACCGACGCGTTGAAGGCGTCCAGCCCGTCCTTGACGGCCGAAAGCTTGTCTTCGGGCGGCGCTTTCACCATGGACTCGTCGTAGGCTTCGCTGAGCACGGCCAGCAGACAGCGGCCGACCCCCGCTGACGGCTCGACCACGAAGGGGATCACATGGCGGTTGGTCTGCGGATCGAAATAGGAAAGCCGGGTCGTGCTGGAAGAGTTTTCCGGGACCTGCGCCGTGAGGTCGTACTGTTCCTGGTACCGCGTGTGGGCACCCAGGTCGAAGTCCGTCCGGCTCGCGATGCCCTCCAGTTCCTCGAAACCGAGGGAGGGATACCGGTACATCAGGTCGTAGGTCTTCTTGGAGTAGTGGGCGAGATCCTCCTGCGGCACGTCAAGGATCCGGATGTTGTCCCGGCTGACGCCAATGTGTTCCCACCAGGCGAGGCGGTCCTCCAGCCAACGATCCTGCCATTCGTCCTCGGTACCGGGATGGACGAAAAACTCGATCTCCAGCATGTCGAATTCGCGGACGCGGAACAGGAAGTTGCGGGGATTGATCTCGTTGCGGAATCCCTTGCCCACCTGGGCGATGCCGAAGGGCAGCTTGCGCGCCGTGGTGGTCAATACGTTGTTGAAATTGACGAAGATGCCCTGGGCCGTTTCGGGACGCAGGAAGGCATAAGCCCCTTCTTCCGATACCGGCCCCACCTGGGTCTTGAACATCAGGTTGAAGGGCCGCGGCTCGGTCAGGTCCGTGGATCCGCAGGCGGGACACACACCCTTTACCTGGTCGGCGCGCCACCGGCCCTGGCACTTGCGGCAGTCCACCAGGGGATCGACGAAGGTCTCCTCATGGCCCGAGTACTTCCAGGTCAGCGGATTCATCAGGATGGCGCTGTCGAGCCCCTCCATATCATCCCGCTCATAGACGTTGCGCCGCCACCAGGAGTCCACGATGTTGTTCTTCAGCTCGACACCCACCGGGCCGTAATCGTACAGACCCTGCAGGCCGCCGTAGATTTCCGAGCCCGGGTAGATGATTCCGCGGCGCTTGCAGAGAGAGACGAGTTGTTCCAGCGAGACAGCGGCCACCGCGGTCCTTTCCGGTTTGAAAAACGGGGAGATGACAGGCAGCGCGGCGCTTCCGGCACGCCGCGAACAACGCGTTCACCTTAACGAAAACCCCGTGCGGTGTCAACCCAAAAGGCCCCCGCCGCACCTAAAATATAGATTGACAGGGACCGGGTCCCCGCGCATTGATACATAGCGTTTTAGCGTTGTTTCGCCCTGCTTCGAAAAACACGATCCGACACCCGGTGCTATCGATGTCTGAAACGGTCATAAGCCACGACGATCTCGGCGCGGTCGCCGGCGAATTCCAGGGCCGGCCGGCCGTGCTGCACTACGGGGACGCCGCCGCCGAATACCGCGCGGTCCGGACCGCAGCCGGCCTGAGCGACCTCTCCGGCCGCGGCAAGCTGCGCATGACCGGCACGGACCGGCAGCGCTTCCTGCACCGTGTGGTGACCAACGACGTGGAGCAGCTCGGTGCAGGAGAAAGCGTCTATGCCTGCATGCTGACACCCCAGGGGAAGATCATCTCGGACATGACGGTCCACGTCCGCGGGGAAGACCTGCTCATCGACGTAGAACCGGGGATGGCGGGCGTGCTCCGGGATACGCTCGACCGGTACGCCCTCATGGACGACGTCGAGATCACGGACGTCACCGAGCGGTACGGCCTGATCGGCGTGTCCGGCAGGCGGGCGGACGACTGCGTCCAGGGCCTCGCCGGTCCCCTGCCTTCGCTGCCGCCCGGCGGACACGCGGAGATCGAATTAAGCGGCGTGCCCGCGACCGTGGCGCGGACGCATCGTACGGGCGAACGGGATTACGATATCTACGTCCCCGCCGAAAGCGCGGACGATGTCTGGAAGGCTTTACTCGCCGACGCGGGAGATGGCGAGGGAGCCGGCGAGGGAGGTGGCGTCCCCTGCGTGCCCATCGGATACGAGACCCTGGAAGTCCTGCGCGTGGAAGCGGGCATTCCCCGCTGCACGGCGGAACTGGACGACCGGATCATTCCCAACGAGGCGGTGAAGGACCGGGCCGTCAGTTTCACCAAGGGCTGCTACATCGGGCAGGAACCCGTCGTGATGATGGAGCACCGGGGTCGTCCCAACCGCCTGCTGTCTGGACTGGTCATCGAAGGGGAAAAGCTGCCCGGACGGAATGCCGTGATCCGGATGGACGGGAAGGACGCCGGGTGGATCACCACGGCGGTCCACGGACGGGCGGTCGACGGGATCATCGCGCTGGGATTCGTCCGGCGGAGAACCATGGCGGCGGGCGGACCAGGCGGACCAGGCGGACCGTTGGAAGTCGAGGTGGACGGCGTCCCGGCCCGCGCCGAAATCGCGGACTTGCCCTTCTACGACCCCGGTCCTGGATGAACGACCCTCGTCCCTGATGCACGGCCCTCGTCCCTGATGCACGGCCCTCGTCCCTGATGCACGGCCCAGGTCCCTGATAACGGAAGGCTTTACACCGGAATCCCTGCGCATACCATGTCGAACACCACCTTCTCCCTGCAATCCCCCCTGGACATGCACATCCACTTCCGCGAAGGCGCCATGCTGAAGCGCGTGGCGCCGCTGAGCGCGGAGACCTTCGCCGGGGGCGTGATCATGCCCAACCTGGTGCCCCCCGTAGACAACCAGGAGCGGCTGGAAAAGTACCAACGGGAAGTCAGGGCGGTCGTGGAACCCCTCGCCTTCGAACCCTACATGACCCTGTTCATGCGGCCCTACGCCGAAAGCGAACTGGCTTCGATGAAGGACCGTATCATCGGCGTCAAGCTGTATCCGGAGGGCGTTACCACCCACAGCGAACAGGGCGTCGGCGACCTTGGCAACGTGGAGGATACCCTGGCTCTGATGCAGGACCTGGACATCCGGCTGATGGTGCACGGTGAATCGACGGATTTCGTCATGGACCGGGAGCGCGCGTTCCTCCCCGTCTACGAAGACCTGGCCACGCGCTATCCCCGGCTGCACATCGTCATGGAACACATCACGACCTGGGAAGCCGCCGCGCTGCTGGACCGCCACGAGAACCTGTCCGCAACCGTTACCCTGCAGCACCTGCTGATCACCCTGGACGACGTGGCGGGCGGCCTGCTCAACCCCCACCTCTTCTGCAAGCCCATCGCCAAGCGTCCGGAAGATCGGGACGCGCTTCTCGCGCTGGCCCTCGATGCCCACCCCCGGCTCGTCTTCGGCAGCGATTCCGCGCCCCACCCGGTCGACAAAAAAGAGTGCGCCGGCTGCGCCGCGGGGGTCTTCACCGCGCCTATCGCCCTGCAGATGCTCGTCGGGCTCTTCGAAGAACATGGCGCACTGGACCGGCTGCAGGCCTTCGTCTCGGACAACGCGAAGCGGATCTACAGTGTCGAGCCGCCAGCAAAAACCGTGGTGTTCGAGAAGACCGGGGCGGTCATCCCCGAGCGGTACGGCGACGTCATCCCCATGTATCCCGGGCGGGAATTGGACTGGGAAGTGGCGGAGGTACGGTAGAAGGGCGGTGATGCGTGAGCCCGGCCGGAGGTCGGAACGCCGCGGGTCGGAACGCCGCGGGACGAAACGCCCGCGGGACGAAACGCCGCAACCTATTCCACCCGGATGGCGTTCGAGATGATCCAGAGCCGCTGACGCTCGCCGCGCAACAGGGTGCGGCGCAGCTGGTAGACCTCGGTGTGATAGACCCCCGGGCCGGGGACCTCCACGAACAGCTCATGTCCTTCGGTCTCGATCAGGGGGACCTCGTCCCGGTACAACCGTATGCGCACCGGGCCCGATGACGGCGCGGTCACGTGCAGCCGTCCGCCGTTCTGGTACTCGACACTGGACCCCATGGACAAAGTCTCCGGCCCCATGGTAAGTTCGAATGAAAAACCGGGGGCCGGCTCGTACCCTTCCAGCACCACGTAGCAACTGCCGCGGTGGATCGCATTCAGCAGGATCTCCTCGTCGACCTCGGCGTCGCCGGTCAGTTCCGTACCGGTGATCACGTAGGTCCGGATCAATCCGAACATGCGTTCGTAGGTGGGGAAGGACAGGTGGCGTTCACCCCAGAGCTTTATGCGCTCGTGGGCGTCCAGGCTGCCGATCACGGTAACGGGCTGGCGCTGCGCGCGATGCATCCAGAGGCGGATGGCCTCGTCGGGACGGTCGACGAGGCTGTTGAAGACCTCGTCGGGCATGAACGGAAGGAAAACGAGAGCCCGCACCAGTTCCAGCACGCCGTCGTCGCGCCATTCGCTGTTCCCGTTGAGCACTTCCAGGCCGTCCATCTCTTCCAGGGTCCAGTCCGTCCAGGGGCGGCGGCCCGTGGGGTGCGCCGCGATGGACACACCACCCGATTCAGAGATCTCTTCGACGAGTGCCGGGAGCCCCAGGGGGCCGTCCTGACTCACATCCCTGCCCACACCGAGGGAAAGCAGATGGCCCGCGCTGGTGTTGACCTCTTCGCCCACCAGCAGCAGCAGGCCGTCATGATACCCCTGGTGGCCGTCGATCAGGGGCTGCATGGTGTCGTGATCGGTCAGGACGAGGAAATCCGGTCCCGCGTTCTGTCCCGCCCGGACGATATCCTCGACCGATCCCCCGCCGTCGGAGTAGGTGGAATGCATGTGGATGGCGCCGGAATAGCGCGCGCCGCCGCCCGGTCCGGTCGTGGTACCCGGTTCGGTCGTGGCACCCGGTCCGGTCGTGGTCGCGGTGCCGGCCGCCGGATCCGGCGCAGGGCGGGGAGACTCGGACCGCATGAGCAGGTATCCATCGGCGATCCATAGCAGGAAACCGGCCGCGACGAGGATTTTCAGCGATTTGCGTAGTCTCGGCATGACTGTCCGCTCGGTATTTTAATGCCCGGCCTGTTCTGGCGCGCTCGCCCGCAAGGAGAGGATCACCGCCTCAGATTCGCCGCAAGGCGGCCGCACCCATCAGACGGCGCTCTAGAATGCGTGCTCCAGGTGCGTTACCCCGGGTGGATTCCGAGAGAGATCGATTCCGATGACGTCGAAACGGCACGGCGTCTCGTGCCAGCGTCGTTCCTGCAGGAATCGGCGGGCGGCCCGGGCGATATGGCGCTGTTTCCTCGCGTCCACCCAGGAATGCGGGTCGCCGAATCGGCGTCCGGTTCCGGCCTTGACCTCCACGAAGACGAGTTCGTCGCCGTCCCGGGTGATGAGGTCGATTTCGCACCGGGAGACGGGGTCCCGGTAATTCCTGGCCAGCACCGCATGGTCCTTCCGGCGCAGGAACGCTTCCGCGATGGACTCGCCGCGTGAACCCAGGATTTGCTTCGATGCGGTCATGTTGTCTTCGGGATGGGTGCCAGTGATGGGTGCCATGGATGAATGCCCGTGATCAACGCAGGATCAACGCGGGATCAACACAGGAGGACCTGCCGTAATTACACAGCGGGCCGGTGGTCAGGCTGAGGAGAAACCGAATCTCTTCCGCAGGAAGGAGCGGCGATGCACGGCCGAAGGCCCATGGTCCTTGAGCGCGGCCAGGTGCGCCGCCGTGCCGTAGCCCTTGTGACGGGCGAAGCCGTATTCGGGATAGTCCGGGTCGCACGCGATCATGATCCGGTCCCGCGTCACCTTCGCGATGACGGACGCGGCCGCGATGGAGAGGCTGCGTCCGTCGCCTCCCACCACGGTGGTCTGGGGGCCCCGCCAGTCGATGGCGTCGATCCCGTCGACGAGCAGATGGCCCGGTGGCGGCGAGAGGGCCTCCACGGCTTCTTTCATGGCGAGAAGATTCGCCCGGCGGATGTTCACGGTGTCGATCGCGGCCGGGTCGGACCGGCCGACGCCGATGGCCGTGGCAATGGCCGTGATCCTTTCGTAGAGGACATCCCTCCTGGCGGGCGTGAGGCGTTTCGAATCGTCCAGGCCCGGAATCACGGCATCATCCGGCAGCATCACGGCGGCCGCGATCACGGGGCCGGCCAGGGCGCCCCGTCCGGCTTCATCGACACCGGCCGCGGACTGCGTGTCATGACCGAGGAGGGACCGTTCAAAGCGGGCCATGGCCCGGAGTCTCTCCCGCTCCGCGTCGCCCTTCGCCATGCTCAGTTGCGCCGCTCGGCGATCCGGGCGGCTTTGCCCTTGAGCTTCCTCAGGTAGTAGATTCGTGATTGCCGTACCTTGCCCTTGCGCAACACCTGGATTTTACCAACCGACGGCGAATGCAGCGGGAAGATGCGCTCGACGCCGATCCCCTGCGAGATCTTGCGTACCGTGACGGTCTCGCCAATGCCGTGGCCGGACCGCTGGATGACAACGCCCTGGAAGAGCTGTACGCGTTCCTTGTCGCCTTCGCGGACCTTGACCTCAATCCGAATGGTGTCTCCGGCTCGGAATTCCGGCAGGTCGGTCCGCAACTGGTCCTGGGTAATCGTGTCTAGTGCGTTCATGTTTGAAGCTTCGTCCTTTCGAACGACCGCGGGTGCGCTACCCGTTTTCGTTCCGTTGAAGGGTTCTCAGATAAGTCAGATCCTCTCCGGTCAATTCCACGGTTTCCAGCAACTCGGGACGGTGCTGGTACGTCTTCTTCAGGGCGTCCTGCCTTTCCCATCGTTCGATGCGCCCATGGTGCCCGGAAAGCAGCACCTCGGGCACGCGCCACTCCTGGTAGTTCTCCGGCCGCGTGTACACGGCGTTGCCCAGCAGTCCTTCGTAGTGCGAATCCGTGACCGCGGAAGCCATTTCGCCCAGGACCCCTGGAAGTAGACGGATTACGGCGTCCGCGATCATCATGGCCGGTATCTCGCCGCCGGTGACGACGAAATCGCCCACGGAGTACTCTTCGGCGCCCAGGCCCTTGGCCACCCGTTCGTCGACACCCTTGTAATGCCCGCAGATAAGGACCAGCTGGTCCAGTTCCGCGAAGGACCTGGCCGAATCCTGCACGAAGGACCTGCCTCCGGCCGACAGCAGCACGGTACGGGAGCGGTCAGCCCGGGACGACGCGTCAACCTGGTCAGTCCGGGACGCCCGGGACGACGCGTCAACCTGGCGCCGGACATGCCTTACGCCCCTGAATATGGGCTCCGCCTTGAGCACCATGCCCGGGCTTCCGCCGTAGGCGTAGTCATCGACGGTCTTGTGGCGGTCCGTCGTAAACGCCCGCAGGTCGTGGACGAAGACATCCACCAGGTCCCGTCGGCACGCCCGGCCCACGATACTCTCCCCGAAGGGTCCCGAGAATACGCCCGGGAAAGCCGTAAGAATGTCGATACGCATGGTCTTTTCCGCTATGAGATCAACCCAGGGATCTTTCGTATGACGATCCTGTCCGCACCGGGATCGAGTTCCACCACGATGTCCCGGACCGCCGGGATCATCGCTTCTCCGGTTGGCGTATCCACCACAAACACGTCGTTCGCGGGCATGGACATCACCTCTCGAAGGATTCCGATTTCTTCTCCCTCGTCGGAAACGACTGCGCAGCCTTCGAGTTCGAAGACATAGTACGCGTCACGGGGCAACGGGGCGACGGCTTCTTCGGGCACCTGGATGTATGCGCCGCGGAGCCGTTCCGCGTGCTCCGTCGTATCGATCCCGCGGAATTTCATCCGCCAGCCGTTCCCGTCGCGGATGCAGCGTTCGATCTCCAGCGACTCCCGCCGGCCGTCCTGCAGTTCCACGCCGATCCGGTCCAGGTCCGCGAACCGGTCCGGAGCGTCCGACAGTCCTTCCACGCGGACGTAGCCCTTGAGGCCGTGGGGTTTGCGGATGAATCCGATATTGATCCGGTCTTCGCTCACTTACACCCCGCCCCGGCGCACCCGTGACCGATCCGCATCGGGTTACTCGACCGCTTCGGCGCTCCACCGGCCGATCCGCTTCGGGTTACTCGGCCGCTTCGGCCGGCTCCTCGTTGTCGCCGCGCCATTTCTGAATCGCGCCGCTCTTCACCAGAAGCGACCGCACCGTTTCGCTCGGCCTGGCGCCGCGGTTGAGCCAGTCGACGGCCTTGTCCACGTCCATCTCCAGCTGTTCCGGCGAAATGGGGTTGTAGTAACCCAGGCTCTCGATGTACTTACCGCCCAGGCGGGTCCGGTTGTCCGTAACGACGATCCGGTAAAAGGGTCTCTTCTTGGCTCCCGTGCGGCGAAGCCGTATGGCCACTGCCATGTTCTGCTCCTTAAGCTACCTGAAAGGCAACATACTCTGGCCGAGCCGCTCGAGGGCGCCCGGCCGGTTTAACTGCTTCATCATCTTCTGCATCATGTTGTACTGTTTCAGTAACTGGTTCACCTCCTGTACGCTCGTGCCGCTTCCCCGCGCGATCCGCCGGCGCCTGCTGCCGTTGATGACCACGGGGCGCGCCCTTTCGTGTCTGGTCATGGAACTCAGAATGGCGTCCATGCGAACGAGCGCTTTCTCATCCATGTCCAAATCCTTCATCGCCTTCTTGTTTATGCCTGGCATCATCTCGACCAGTTCCTGCATGGAACCCATTTTACCCAGCTGCTGAAGCTGCGACCGGAAATCCTCGAGGTCGAAGGTCTGCTTGCGCAGTTTCGTTTCGAGCTTGCGCGCTTCCTCCACGTCGATGGCGGCCTGCGCGCGCTCGACCAGGGAGACCACGTCACCCATCCCCAGGATCCGGGACGCCATCCGTTCGGGATGGAACACCTCCAGGGCGTCCAGTTTCTCGCCGACGCCCACGAACTTGATGGGTTTCCGGGTGATCTGCCGTATGGACAGCGCCGCGCCGCCGCGGGCGTCCCCGTCCATCTTCGTCAGGATACAGCCGTCGATGTCGAGGTCCCGGTCGAAGGCCTCGGCCACGTTGACCGCGTCCTGTCCCGTCATCCCGTCCACCACGAGCAGGATTTCGTGGGGATGGACCGCCTCGCGGATCCCGCGGAGTTCTTCCATCATCTCTTCGTCGACGTGCAGCCGTCCCGCCGTGTCCAGGATGACGACGTCACGGTCCTCCCGGCCTGCGCGGTCCACGGCGACCCTGCAGATGGCCAGGGGAGACCTGCCCTCACCGAGGGCCACGACCGGCACGTCCAGCTGTTCGCCGAGTACCTGCAGCTGCTTCACCGCCGCGGGCCGGTAGACGTCCGCCGCGGCCAGTATGGGCCGGTGGCCCGCACCGATGAAGTGGTGGGCCAGCTTCCCCGTGGCCGTCGTCTTGCCGGACCCCTGCAGGCCGGCCAGCATGACGATGGTCGGGGGCGATTCCGCGATGGCGACGTCGACGGCCTCCTCGCCCATCAGGGAGATCAGTTCCTGGTGGACGATCCCCACCATCTGCTGCCCCGGGGACAGGTTCCTGAGCACGCCCTGCCCCAGGGCCTTAACCTTGACCGAGTCGATGAAGGTCCGGGCAACCTTGAAATTCACATCGGCTTCCAGCAGGGCGCGGCGCACCTGCCTGAGGCTGTCGTCGATGTTCTTTTCCGTAAGCTTGCCCTGGCCGCGGAGATTCCGGACGATGCCTTCCATGCGGCCGGTCAGTTCTTCAAACAAGATGCGCTCCAGTGCGGTCAGCCGTCATTTGCCGGGCTGGCCGCCCAATACGGTCAGCCGGTATTCCTCAGCCGTGCCGCGAAACTCCCGTCCACGCCGTGTACCGGCGGAAGCGTGGCGATCCGGCCCGCGCCGTCCATGACCCCGGCCAGTTCCGCCGGCCAGCCGCCGGGGCTGTCCGGCCTGAAACCGGGATGCCTGCTGCAAAACGCGGCCACGACGTCCTCGTTCTCTTCAGGCTCGATGGTGCATGTGCTGTACACCAGGACGCCGCCCGGCTTCACCATGCCGGCGCCTTTCTCCAACAACGCCAGTTGTTCGCCGCGGAGCCGGCCGATGTCCTCCGCCGTTCTCCGCCACCGCAGATCCGGCCGGCGCGCGATGGTGCCGAGCCCGGAACAGGGCGCATCCACCAGGACCCGGTCGGCCTTGAAATCCAGGCCGGGCGACCGGCCGTCCATGACGACAAGACGCACCTGCCCCAACCCCATTCGCTGCCGGTGTTCCTCCACGCGGCGGAGTCGATGCGGTGACGAATCGCAGGCGATCACCTTTCCGCCCGCGCCAACAATTTGCGCAATATATGTTGTTTTTCCGCCCGGAGCGCAACATAAATCGACAACGGTCTCACCCGCCTGCGGGCCCAAAAGCCTCACCGCGAGACCCGCGCTTTCGTCCTGTACCTGGAACAGGCCCGCCTCGTGGGCGGACAGCCCGTGCAGGTCGCCCGCGTGCCGGATAATCAGGAAATCATCAAGCCACCGACCCGGTTCGACCTGGATGCCTTTCGGCGCCAGTGATTCGGCGAGGTCTTGCGGCGTGGACCTCGCCGTGTTGACCCGGACGGACAGGGACGGCGGCCGGTTCCCGGCCTCCATGATGGCGGCGGCAGATTCCATGCCATACCGGTCGATCCACCGCTTCGCCAGCCAATCGGGATAGGAATGGGTGACGCCGAGATCCGTGACGGGGTCTCCCCCGCGCGGCGGCCGCGACAGCCGTTCCCGCTGACGGATGGCCGTCCTCAGGACCGCGTTGGTCAGGCGGACGGTGCCCTCGTGCCCGTATCGCTTGGCGAGTTGCACGGATTCATGGGTGGCGGCGGCGGAGGGGACCTGGTCCATCATCATCAACTGGTAAAGGCCCATGTGGAGGATCAGGCGTATCCACGGCGTGAGCGACTCCGGTTTGCCGCGCAACAGCCGGGCGAGCGTCCAGTCCAGGCGGCGTCGCCAGCGGATGGTGCCGTACACCAGTTCGGTCGCGAAGGCCCGGTCCCGGGCCGAGTAGGTGTTTCGCCGGAATAGGGCATTGAGGGCGTCCCGCGGCAGCACGTCTCGCGTTTCCGCGCGGTATAGCGCCTTCAACGCGATCTCGCGCACCGGAAGGGCGTTACCGCGCATCGAAGGCGCGTTCTCTCCGGCCTCGGCCGGTGTGTCGTGGTGAAGTCGAACCATGGTCGGGGTTCCGTGCTCAGGACCGGGCCAAGCGGCCGTGCTCGAACGCAGACGGCAGGCGCTAGGGTCCGCCGAGAAGGTCGCCCGCCGCCGGACGGTATCCTCTCACGAATTCCGCGGCTTCGATCCGGCTCCGGCCCTCGGGCTGCACCCGGTCCAGTCTCAATCCGCCTTCTCCGGTCTGCACGCTGACGCCCCGGCGTTCGTCGGCGGAGACGATCTCTCCGGGCAGCCTGCCGCCTTCCCCTTCCAGAGGGACAGGCTGACTCGAAATGATCCGGAGGCGCTGGCCGCGCCAGGTGGTGAAGGCCATGGGAACCGGGTTCAGGCCCCGTATCCTGTTGTGTATTACGCGGGCCGGCAGCTGCCAGTCCAGGCGGCCGTCCTCCCGGGAGATCCTCGGTGCGGGCGTCGCTTCGCCCTGCTGCGCCCGCGGCGTTATGCGGCCGTCCGCCACCCGATCCACCGTGCGCAGGAGCAAGTCCGCGCCGGTGCGGGACAGGCGGTCGTGCAGTTCGCCGGCCGTTTCTTCCGGCCCGATCGGCACGGTCTCCTGGCAGAGAATGTCGCCCGTGTCCACCCGCCTTTCGACCAGGAACGTGGTGACGCCCGTAACCTCGTCCCCGTTCATCACCGCCCACTGGATGGGCGCCGCGCCGCGGTACCGGGGCAGGAGGGAAGGATGCAGGTTGATCGTGCCGGCCGGGGGTATCGCCAGCAGTTCGTCAGGCAGGATGCGGAAGGCCACGACCACGAACAGACCGGCTTCCAGGGACCGAAGGGCGTCCAGGAAACCCGGGTCGCGAAGCTTCTCCGGCTGCCAGACGGGAATGCCGTGCCGCAGGGCGGCTTCCTTCACCGGGGAATGCGCGGTCTTCAGTCCCCGTCCCTTCGGCCGGTCGGGGCCGGTGACAATACCGGCCACCTCGTGTTCCGGCCGGCCGATCAGCGCCTCGAGACTCGGCACCGCGAAGGCGGGCGTACCCATGTAGACCACGCGCATATCAGACCGCCTGACCGCTCTCCTTGAGCTTCCTCAGTTTACCGCGGATGAACTGCTGGCGGAGCTTGCTGAGGTGATCGATGAACAGGACGCCTTCCAGGTGGTCGTACTCGTGGACCAGGACCCGCGCAAGCAGTCCGCTGCCCTCGATCTCGAAGGGGCGCCCGTCCAGGTCCGTTGCCTCGACGCGCACGACCTCGGGCCGGGTCACCTTCTCGAACAGATCGGGAAAACTCAGGCATCCCTCGTCGCCCGTCTGCGCGCCTTCCCGCTTGACGACGCGCGGGTTCACCAGCACCAGGTGTTCCGGTTCGCCCTCCAGGGCCGGCCCCCGGCGGTCCAGGAAGAGTTCCGGTCCGATCGCCCCGAGGTTCACCACGTACATGCGGACGGTCTCGCCGACCTGGGGAGCCGCGAGCCCGATGCCCTCCGCGTCGAACATGGTGTCGACCAGGTCCTCGGCGAGGAGACGCAGCGCCGCGGTCGCATCCCCCACCGGGCGCGCCTTCTCGCGGAGCACCGGGTCGCCGTATATGCGTATGGGTCTGACCGCCATGGCTTTTCCTATTCTTCCTTGCTTCCCTTCTTGCTGCTGATCAAACGGGAAATGGCGCTGCGTTGCAGGTCGATCCGGACGTCGTCGGCGATGCGCACCGTGACCGTGTCCGCCTTCAGTCCGGTAACGACGCCGATGATCCCGCCCTGCGTCACCACCTTGTCCCCGTTCTGCAGGGCGTCCAGCATGGCCTGGTGTTCCCGCTGACGCTTCTGCTGGGGACGGATCAGCAACAGGTAGATGATCGCGAACATCAACAGGATGGGGATCATGGAGATCAGGAAACCCGGTCCGGAAGCGTCTCCGCCGCCGCCGGGGCCCATGGCAAAGGCATCTTGAATCACTGGGGTTGCTCCTTTCTTGCGGTCTCACTGCGATACGCGGTCAGAAACGACCTGCTCCACGGGCCGAAACGGCCTTCCAGGATGGCTTCTCCCATCTCGGAGACCAGGCCGACGTAAAAGTGGATGTTGTGCAGGGTCCCCATTCTCGGACCCAGTATTTCTCCCGCGCGGTAAAGGTGCCGGACGTACGAACGGCTGAAGGTCCGGCAGGCATAACAGGAACAGGATGCATCGATCGGTCCGGCGTCGGCCCTGAAGCGGGCGTTGTAGATATTGATGCGTCCGGAGCGCGTGTAAAGCGCGCCGTTCCGGCCCTCGCGGGTGGGAATGACGCAGTCGAACATGTCGATCCCTCGTCCCACGGCGTCGACGAGGTCTTCCGGCGTCCCGGCGCCCATCAGGTAACGGGGCCGGTCTTCCGGCAGGTGTTCGACGGTGGCGTCGATCAGGGCCGCCATGGCCGGCTTCGGCTCCCCGATCGACATCCCTCCGATGGCGTAGGCGTCGAATCCCCGGTCGACCAGCGACCGCGCGCAGTCGACCCGGAGGTCTTCGTAGACGCTTCCCTGCACGATGCCGAACAGCGCCTGGGGATGCGCCCTCTCTCCCTCCAGTTCGTCGAAACGCTTCCGTGACCGCTCGGCCCATCGCAGCGTCAGCGCGGCGGAATCCTTCGCGTAACCGTAGTCGCAGGGATAGGGCGGACACTCGTCGAGGGGCGCGATGATATCGGCGCCGAGGGCGGTCTCGATTTCCATGACGGACTCCGGCGTGAACAGGTGCCGCGAGCCGTCGATGTGCGATTGGAAGGTCACCCCCTCTTCCTGGATGGACTTGAGGTCCGAGAGGCTGAACACCTGGTAGCCCCCGCTGTCGGTCAACAGGGGCCGCCGCCAGTTCATAAAGCCGTGCAGCCCGCCCATCTCCCGGATCAATGCATGTCCTGGCCGGAGAAACAGGTGGTAGGTGTTGCCGAGTATGATCTGCGCGCCGGCGGCTTCGAGTTCCTCCGGCGTCAGCGTCTTCACCGTCGCCTGGGTCCCCACGGGCATGAACACCGGCGTGCGGATTTCGCCGTGGGGGGTATTCATGCGGCCGGCCCGCGCGTTCGAAGCCAGGTCCCGGGCGAGCAGGTTAAAGTCCAGCGAAGCCATAACGCGGGACCCGCGGTCCTCCTGTCGAATGATCCATGACTATTCCAACGATTTGATGGGGCCCTCGCCGCGGCCCAGGATGAACTGCTGCACCAGCGCGTCGTCGCAGTTCCGGATCTCGTCCGGGGTCCCCACCATGTGAATCACCCCGTCGTGGAGCATGGCGATGCGGTCCGCGATCTTGTACGCGCTGATCATGTCGTGGGTCACCGCGATCGCCGTCACCGACAGCCGCTGGTTCATATCCAGGATCAGGTCGTTGATGATGTCCGCCATGATGGGATCCAGGCCCGTGGTGGGCTCGTCGTAGAGAATGTACTCCGGATTCATGGCGATCGCCCTGGCGAGTCCCACTCTCTTGCGCATGCCGCCCGAAAGCTCCGCCGGCTTCTGTTCCTCCACGTCGGACAGGCCGACCATCTGGAGGCAGGTCCGGACCCGTTCGCCGATCTCCGCCTCGGTCCGGTCGGTGTGTACCTTCAGGGCGATCCCCACGTTCTCGCCCACGGTCATGGAATCGAATAGGGCGCCGCCCTGGAACAGGAAACCGAAGCGCTTGCGGATTTCGTCCAGTTCAGGGCCGTACAGCCTGGTCACGTCCCTGCCGTCCACCAGCAGCGTTCCGCCATCCGGATGCAGCAATCCCGTGATGTGCTTGAGCAGCACGCTCTTGCCGCATCCGCTCCGGCCGATGATGACCATAGTCTCCCCGGACTCGATGGTCAGGTTGACGTCCTTCAGCACCGGTTTCCCGAAGGCTTTTCTCAGGTGTACGATTTCGATCATGAGCGGGTAGAGAACGTAACGCGGGAAGAACGGTCAGCCCGGGTCTTCGTGATAGAGATCCGGGTTCTCGAAACGGGCGAAACGGTCCACGAAGACCAGGTCCACCGTTCCGACGGGACCGTTGCGCTGCTTGCCGATGATGATTTCCGCCTGGTTCTGGTCCTGTTCCTCGTCTTCAGCGTATCGGGCGGGCCGGTAGATGAACAGCACCACGTCGGCGTCCTGCTCGATCGCGCCCGATTCCCTTAAGTCCGACAGCTGCGGCCGGCCGTCCCCGCCGCGGATCTCCACCGCCCTCGAAAGCTGCGACAGCGCGACGATCGGAACGTCCAGCTCCTTGGCCAGGGCCTTCAGGTTCCGGGAGATGGCGGAGATCTCCTGTTGCCTGTTCTCCGCGTCGCTCGGGCCCCGCATAAGCTGCATGTAGTCGACGGCCAGCAGGCCGATGTCGTCATGCTCGGACATCAGCCTGCGCGCCCGGGAACGCATTTCGGTGACCGACAACGCCGGGGTCTCGTCGATGTATACCGGCGCGGTGGCTAGGGCCCCCACCGCGATGCTCAGGTTCGACCACGCGTCTCCCGGCAGCCGGCCGGTGCGCATCAGGTGGGAATCCACCCGGGCTTCGCTGCACAGCATCCGCTGGGCCAGCTGGTGGCTGGTCATCTCGAGGCTGAACAGGCCGACGCCGACCCCGGCCTCCACCGCGACATGGCGGATGATGTTCAGGCAGAGGGCCGTCTTCCCCATGGCCGGACGGGCCGCGATGATAACCAGGTCTCCGCGCTGGAAACCGGCGGTCATCTCGTCCAGCCGGGTAAAGCCCGTGGGGACGCCGGTCACGGTGGTGTCCTGCTCGTGGAGCTTTTCGATGTTCTCGAAGGTGTCGTGCAGAATGGGATTGAGCTGGGTGAAACCTCGGCGGGCGTCGCGCTGGGACAGGGAGAACACCATCCGCTCGGCGTCGTCCAGCAGTTCCGCGGTGTCTTCCGACGATTCATAGGCCCGGGAGACGATCTGGGTCGCCACGTTGATCAGCTTGCGTCCCTGGGATTTCTCGTGCACGATCCGGGCGTGGTATTCCACGTTGGCCGCCGTCGAAACGCCCTCCGTCAGGCCGACCAGGTAGAAGGATCCCCCCACGGCGGGCAGCTCGTGCCGCTTCTCAAGTTCTTCGCTCAGGGTGATTACGTCGGTGGGTTCGTTCCGGTCGTACAGGGCAATAATGGCACTGAAGATCTTGCGGTGCGCATCACGGTAGAACGCGGTATCGTCGAGGATCTCGAGGGCGATCGATATGGCGTCCTGTTCCAGCAGCATGGCGCCCAGGACCGCCGCCTCCGCCTCCACGGCCTGCGGCGGAAGTCGTTCCGCTCCGTCGCTCTGGCTGTTCATGAGACCTCATCTCCCGGGGTCGCCTGCGCATCGGATTGCACGATGCGGTCGTATTCCTTCCGCAACAGTTGCACGTCTTCCCAGGTCGGCCTTTTGTAGGCCGAATTGCGCAACAGGCCGGAAGGGTGGTACGTCACCAGCAATTTGATGCCGTGATAGTCGTGGAACCTGCCCCGCAGCGCTCGAATCGAACTGTTCTGCTTGAGCAGGGCCTGGGCCGCGACGCGGCCGAGGGTGCAGATCAGCCGGGGCCGGACGAGCCGGATCTGCTCCTTCAGGATGGCGTCGCACGCGTCGATCTCTTCGGGCATCGGGTCGCGGTTGTTCGGCGGCCGGCATTTCAGGATGTTGGTGATATACACCTCGTCCCGGGTGAAATCGATGGCGTTCAGGATACGGGTCAGCAGCTTACCCGCCTGGCCCACGAAGGGTTGGCCCTGTTCGTCTTCCTTGGCGCCGGGCGCTTCGCCCACGAACATCACGTCGGCGTGCTCGTTCCCGGAACCGAATACGAAGTGCTTACGCTTGAATCCCAGCGCGCAGGCCGTGCAGCGATGGTATTTCGCATACAGGGCCTCGAGGGACGTTGCCCGGGCCGGCTGGGCCGACTGGTCCGACTGGGCCGACTGGGCCGAATGGGCCGAATGGTCCGACTGGGCCGACTGGGCCGAATGGTCCGAATGGGCCGCCCGCCCGGTCCCGGCAGGTTGGCCTGCCCCGGCAGGTTGACCGGGCCGATCGGATTGGCCGGGACCTTCGGGCCGTTCGCGCCGCCTCCGCTCCGGCAGCGGAAGCGCCCCGTCCAGGCCTTCCGGCAGGTAGAGCGATTCGAGTCCCTGCTCTTCTTCCTGCCTCACGGCCTCGACGGTCTGGCGTATCAGGTCGGACAGCGACGCTTGCGTTTTCATGCGGGAACGACTTCCCGGTTTCTCAGCAGGGCGGCGACTTCGTCCATGACGCGGTCCGCCACGTCGGACTTGGATTGCAGGGGCAGGGATTCCTCGCGGCCGTCGCGGTGTATCAGGGTGACGATGTTGGTATCCGTCTCGAACCCGGCGCCCTCGGCGGTGAGGTCGTTGTAGACCACCAGGTCCAGGTCCTTGTCCGCCCGCTTCCGGCGCGCGTAGTCGAGACCGTCATGGGTCTCCGCGGCAAAGCCGATCAGCACGGGCGGCCGGTCGGCGGCCACTTCCGCGAGGATATCGGTGGTCCGCGTCATTTCCAGCGTAAGACGTTCCTCCGTCTTTTTCGTCTTCCGGGGGGCCTGGACGCCCGGCCGGTAATCCGCCACGGCCGCAGCCATGATCACGGCATGCTGGCCTTCACGGTTGGCCAGGACGGCTTCGCGCATTTCACCGGCGGTCCGGACGTGTTCCACGGCGACCCCGTAAGGATCCTGGAGGTGCGTGGGTCCCGCTACGAGGGTGACCGATGCGCCTCGCCGGGCCGCGGCCCTTGCGAGGGCGTAACCCATCTTTCCGCTGGAGCGGTTCGTTACGCACCGGACGGGATCGATGTCCTCCGCCGTGGGGCCGGCGCTCACCAGTACGTTGCATCCGGCCAGGTCATGATCGGGATCGGCAAGGATGGCGACCGCTTCCACGATCTGTTCCGGCGCCGCCAGCCTCCCGTCCCCCTCTTCGCCGTTGGCCAGCAGGCCGAATTCCGGTTCGATGACGTGCACGCCCCGACTCCTGAGGCGGTCGAGATTCGACTGGACGGCTTCGTTTCTCCACATGCGGAAATTCATGGCCGGCGCCAGGCAGCAGGGCGCCTCGCAGGCCAGCATCACGGTGGAGAGCAGGTCGTCCCCCAGCCCGTTCGCCATCTTGCCGATGATATTGGCCGTGGCGGGCGCGATGGCCACCGTATCGGCCCAGACCGCGAGATCGACGTGTTCTTCACCGGCCATCCCGGTTTCGGGAAACTGCTCGACGGCCACGGGATGGGCGGTCAGCGCGCTAAAGGTTACGGCACCGACGAACGCGCCGGCTTCACGGGTCATCACCACCCGGACGTCTGCCTGTTCCCGGACGAGTCCGCGGACTACTTCGGCCGCCTTGTAGGCCGATATACTGCCGGTCACGCCGAGGACGATCCGGCGTCCTTTCAACCTGGACATCGAAAGCTCCTGCCTTACTCCACGGCCTCGTCTTCCTCGGCCGGCTGGTAGTCGTAGTTCAACTCGTCACCGAGCAACCGGTCCAGCGCCTGGGTCGTCACTTTCTCGGCGCGGTCGTCCTGCGTGCCCAGCATCTTGTTGTGGAGGTTGATTCTCCGTGCCTCCATGGCCGTAACCATGACGGCCTCGTAGATGTTATCGGCGACGTCCCTCATGCGCTCCTGGGAAATGTACTGTGTGTTTTTCGTGGCGTTCATGGCTGCTCCCATCGGCTGATGCGACGCCGTTCGGTGGCTATGATCCCCCTAATGGCGTCAACGGTGGACTGCTGCTTGCCATCTTCATTGTCGACCCCGTAGTCATACGCGGGCAGGTACTTCATCTCGGTGCGCGCCTTATCCAACCGCTTGCGGATCTGATCGTCCGTTTCCAGGCCGCGCTGTTTCAACCGCCGCGACAGGCTGTCCAGGGAAGGCGGAATCAGGAAGACGAGAACGGCCTCCGGGAATATGGCCTTGACGGCTCCTCCACCCTGGACATCGATGACCAGCAGGGCCACGCCCCCGGACCGGATGACGCGCTCGACGGCGTCCCGTGGGGTGCCGTACAGCACGCCGTCATAAACTTCCGCCCATTCGAGAAAGGCGCCCTGCCGTATCTTCTCCTTGAATTCGTCCGCGCTGACAAACCGGTAATCGATCCCGTCCCGCTCGTTCGGCCGCTTCTTTCGGGTCGTCATGGATACGGACCGGACGATGGTCGGGTCTCCGGTCGTAAGCAACTCGCCGATCGTGGTCTTTCCCGTGCCCGACGGTGCGGAGAGGACCAGGCAGAACCCCTTTGCCTCCGCGCTACCGGGCGCGACGGAATCACTCAATGTTCTGCACCTGTTCGCGGACCTTCTCCAACTCTTCCTTGGCCTGGATGACGGAATGGCTGATTTCCGTATCGTTGCTCTTGGATCCGATGGTGTTGATCTCCCGGTTCATTTCCTGGATGAGGAAGTTGAGGCGCCTGCCCGGACTCCCGTCGTCCCCCAGCGCTTCCAGGAAGGCACCGCAATGGGCGTTCAGGCGGACGCATTCCTCGGTCACGTCGCTCCGCTCCGCAAACAGAGTGATCTCCATGGCCATGCGCTGCGGGTCGACCGGTCCGTCGTCGAGCAGGCCCTCGATCCGATGGCGCAGGCGTTCCCGGAACTCGGCCACGCGGCCCGGCGACCGGTCCTCGATCGAACGCAGCAAGGCCAGTATGGCTTCGATCCTGCCGCGCAGGTCCGCTTCGAGCGCCTTTCCCTCGTTTCGCTTCATGTCCGTGAAGGCGACAAGCGCGCGCTCCAGGGCGGCCTCGATACCCTTCCAGCGCTCGGCCGGGTCGACTTCGTCGGCTTCCGGCGACACCAGGCCCGGGTAGGCCGCGACCATTTCGAGGGAGACCTCGCCCGATACGCCGAGCTCGTCCTTGAGCTGCCTCAGCGCGTCGCAGTACTTCCTTCCGGCCTCCGCGTCGATCCGTATCCCGTGGGCGCTTGAATCGCCGTCGTCGCACCGGACGGACACGGAAACGTTGCCCCGCGTCACGTGGTCCTGCACGTACGCGCGCACGCGGCCCTCCAGCGAACCCAGAGACTTCGGCAGCCTTACCGCGATGTCGCAGAACCGGCCGTTAACCGAACGCAGTTCGACGACGGTGCGGACGCCGGCGAGGTCGGATTCCCCGGCGCCGTATCCAGTCATGCTGCATATCATTCAAAGCCCCTGAATCCGCAGTTACCGCCTGTTTCCAAGAAACATGAAAATACACGCTAAACGGCGATTTGTCAATAACATATTGGCGGCCGTCCGGCGGCGTTCCTTCCCCATCCGGGCACGCTCCAGACACGCTCCGGACACGCCCCGGACACGTCGAAAAGAAGATTCATGACCCTTGATGCAACCGGTCCCGTTATATTATGAAAAAGGCGGGACGCGGCGGCTCCGACGCCGCGGAACGTCATCGTATCGAGATCGCACCGGAACCGGAATCAGGATGGAGCAGGCATGGACGCCCTGGTGTTACAGGCCGTGAAAGACGAAAGCAGGGAGCTGGAAGGGTCGCGTATTGTGGCCGTCGAGCAGCACGCACCCATGGAAATCGGTCTCGTCCTGAAGACGAGCACGGGCAGGCGCGTGCTGTCGCTTTCCGTGCAGCCGAGTTTCTCCCGGGTACATCTGTCGGATGCCGCGAAGAAGGGCGCGGCCTCGTCCGCGCTGCTCGCCGCGCTGCGGGACCATCTCGTTCCTGGCGTGCTGGAGAAGGTCGACGTGGCACCCTTCGAACGGGTGGTGCAACTCCATTGCAGGGGCCGGTCCTCGCCGGGACCGGGCCGGTACCGCCTGATCGCAGAACTCATCGGGAACCGGGGGATCATGGTCTTCCTTTCCGATCCGGACCGCGTTATCCTGGAGACCCTCAGGCGCATCCGGGGCACGGAAAGGGAACTGGTCCCCGGCGAGACCTACACGTTCCCGCCGCCGATGAAGAAAACACCGCTCGACGAAGCCACGCGCGAACTGCTGGCCGGGACGGACCGCCTGGAGACGTTGGCGACGCCCGAGGAACTGGCGCGGCATTTGACCGCCACCTTCGCGGGACTGTCCAGGGATATGGCCCAGGAGGTCCTGGCCCGGGCGGGCCTGTCGGACGCGACGGGTGGTCTTGCGGACACGGACGGTGAGGACCGCGTCGTCCGGATCTGGCATAGCCTGGAGGAGCTTGTCCGCCGCGTGAGGGCACGGGACTGGACACCCTGCATCGGGAGATCGCAGGACGGCCGGGCCCGCGTCCTTTCCGCGGTCCCGGTCCATTCTCTGCCCGCGGCGCAGGTAGAACGCCACGAATCCGCCAGCGTCGCCGTGGAACGTTTCTACGAAGAACGGATGGCCGAAGAAGCGTTCAAGCAGCGGTTGCAGAAGGTACAGCGCGCCCTGCGCGATGAGATCCGGCGCCTGGAACGCCTGACGGAGAACCTGGGAAAGGATCTGGTTCACGTGGAGCAGGAAGAAGAATACCGCCGGTACGGCGAGCTGATCACCTCTCACCTGGCCCGGCTGAAAGCGGGGTCGACGGAAGCCCAGGTCGAAGACTACTTCAGCGGTGACCGGGAGGTAGTCTCCATTCCCATGAAGCCCAACCTGTCGCCGGCGGAGAACGCCCGGTGGTACTTCCGGCAGGCCCGAAAGGCCCGGGACGGCCGGAAGGCGGTGGCCCAACGCATCGCCCGGGCACGAAAACGCCTGGAGGAAGTCACGGGCATCCGCGAGAAGCTCGGTTGCGGTGACGACGAAGAAAGGCTGGAGAAAGCCCACCGGGCCTGCATCAGGCTGGATCTGGTCAAGGCACCCCGCGAAACCGGCACTTCGAAAACCGGCGCTTCGAAACGGCCGCGCAAGAAGGCCGGGCAGGACATCCATCCGAGGAGGTACCTCACCTCCAGTGGACACCTGCTGCTCGTCGGCCGCAACAGCCGGGAGAACGAAGCGCTGACGAAATCGGCGGCGCCGGACGACATCTGGCTGCACGCGCGGAACCTCGGCGGTTCCCACGTGATCCTGCGGCGGGAGGACAAGACCCAGATGCCGAGCAGGAAGACCCTCCACGAAGCGGCCTGCCTGGCGGCCTGGTACAGCAAGGGCCGGGGATCCACCACGGTGCCGGTGGACTACACGGAGCGCCGTTACGTACGGAAAATGAAAAACGGCAGCCCCGGACAGGTCGTGTTCACCCGCGAAAAAACGCTCTTCGTCGAACCCGGACTGGCACTCCGCCAGGCCGACACGCCGGGGACGGCCTGACGGGGTTGACGCGATCCGACTAGGGCGCCCGACCGAGCTGGACACATTCCGCCAGGCGCGTCCGGCCGAGGTGAATGCGTTCGGTTCAGACCCGGTCCACGATGCGGCCTTCGGCGTAGGAACCCAGCAGCTTGAAGTTGGCCGCGATCTCCCGGAGGTGGTTGAGCGCCCGGCTGCAGAGCAGGCTCTCGGCGTGCCCCTCGAAATCCAGGTAGAACAGGTACTCCCAGGGAGATCCGACCAGGGGCCGCGATTCGATCTTGTTGATGGAGATGTCCCGCAGCGCGAAGACGCTCATGGCCTTGAACAGCATGCCGGGTTCGTGGGGAACCGAGAACACGATGGAGGTCTTCATGCGTTCGCCCTCCGATGGTTCGGGCGCTCTGCCCAGGACCAAAAACCGCGTATAGTTCTGGGGGTTGTCTTCGATCCCGCGCTCCAGGATCTCCAGCCCGTACCGCTCCGCGGCCCGCGTGCTCGCAATCACGCCGATATCCCGCCCTTCGCTCTCACCGAGCATCTTGGCCGCGCCGCCGGTATCGTACACGGTTTCGGGTTTCATCGACGGATGCTCCCGGAAGAAACGGACGCACTGTTCGAGCGCCTTGGGATGGGACTGGACCCGGCGGAGTTCCTCCGGCCGGACGCCCGGTTTCGCCATCAGGTTGTGGACGATGCGGAGCACGATTTCACCCACGATCTGCAGGTCGTGCTCCTGCATCAAATCGTAATTGACGTGGATGCTGCCCGCCAGGGTATTCTCGATCGGCAGCATGCCGTAGTCGCAACTGCCCTCGTCCACGGCGCGGAACACGTCGTCGAACCATCCGTGGGGAACCGGTTCGGCCGCATCTCCGAAATAGGCGAGCACGGCCATCTCGCTGAAGGCTCCCAGCTCGCCCTGGAAGCCGGTCCTGAACTTCTTCAATCGGTCCTCCTTTCACCCAGCAACGCGGCCCTGCTTTCCTTCGCCTTCGTCAGCGTCTCCACCAGTTCCGATTCGCGCCCCTCCTCGATCTGCGCCGCCAGGTCGTCGAGCAACCGCCTGGCGTCCTCGATGCCGCGCAGCAGGGGCCGCCCGTTGGTCAGGCAGATGTCGGCCATCACCTGCACGGTGGACGCGGCCAGGCGGGTCGTGTCCCGGAATCCCGACGCGGCGAACTCGCCCAGGCGTTCTTCCTCGCGTGCCGTCTTCTCCGCGGCGAGCGCCAGCACCACGGACAGCAGGTAGGGCAGGTGGCTGGTGACCGAGACGATCCGGTCGTGGCGCTCGGCGGGAATGACGGCGGGACGCGCCCCGATCCGGCGGACCAGGTCCTTGAGCAGGTCGAGGGCGTCTTCATCCACCTTGGTGGGCGGAACCAGGGCGAACGTCGCGTCCTGAAACAGCCCGTCATCGGCGTGATCGATGCCGGTGTGCTCCGTACCCGCCATGGGGTGTCCGCCGACGTACCGCCTGATGCCAGCCTGGCTGGCGACGGCGCAAACGATGGCCTCCTTGGTGCTGCCCAGGTCCAGGAGGATGGTCTCTCTACCGAGCAGCGGCGCGAGGCCGGGCAACATGTCCAGGATGGACCGCACGGGTGTGGCGAGGACGACCAGGTCGGCCCCTTCCACCCCTTCGGCCGTTTCCAGGTATCCCACGTCGATGGCGCCGCGCTCCTGGGCCCGGTCCAGCACGGCCCGGTCCAGGTCGACGCCCGCGACGCGTTCCGCCGCCCCCGCCTTCCGGACCGCCATGCCGAAGGAACCACCCAGCAGCCCCACGCCGATAATGGTGATGCGCATAGGCAAGCTCAGCCGATGGTACGGTTGACGGCCGTCGCGACCGCCTGCAGTTCCGGGATCAGGGAGGTCAGCGCTTCCGGAGTCAGGGACTGGTCCCCGTCGGACAACGCGCGTTCCGGCGTCGGATGCATCTCGATCATAAGACCGTCGGCGCCCACCGCCACGGCCGCCCGGGCGGCCGGTCCCACGAAATCGGCGTTGCCGGTCCCGTGGCTCGGGTCGATGAACACGGGCAGATGGGTGTATTTCTGCAGCACGGGCACGGCGGAGATGTCGAGCGTGTTCCGGGTCCAGGTCTCGAAGGTCCGGATACCCCTTTCACACAGGACGACGTTGTGGTTACCCGCCGCCAGGATGTACTCTGCCGCCAGGAGCATCTCCTCGAGCGTGGCGGACATGCCCCGCTTGAGCATGACGGGCTTGCTGCTCCGTCCCGCTACGTTCAGCAGCGGATAGTTCTGCATGTTCCGGGCGCCGATCTGCAGCATGTCCACGTATTCGGAGACCATGGGTTCCATCTCGGGCTCCATCACTTCCGAGATGGTCGGCAGGCCCGTTTCCTCGCTGACCCGGGCCATGATCTTCAGGCCCTCCTCGCCGAGTCCCTGGAAACTGTAGGGGGAAGTTCTCGGCTTGAAGGCGCCACCGCGGATGATGTGGGCGCCGGCCGCCCGGGCGTGTTGTGCCGCCTCCAGGAACTGGTCGTAGGATTCGACGGAACAGGGACCGGCGATAATGGCGATGCCGTCCCCGCCGATCGTCACGTCGCCCACCTTGAAACGGGTCTTGTGCGGCTGCACCTCCCGGCTTACCAGCTTGTAGGGCCGCTGGATGCGCTGAACGCGGTCCACCCCGTCCAGGATCTCGAACTGTTCGGGCGAAAGGCTCAGGGTATTGCCGATCACGCAGATGATGGACATCTCGTCGCCCTGGATGTCCCGTGGTTTACAGCCGAAGGCCCGGATCGTCTCCCGGACGTGCTCCTTCTCGTCTTCCGTTGCAGAAAGTTTCATCACAACCACCATTTCAGCCTCCCTCGGCAATGTCCGGCCGGAGCACGACGGCGCCGTCCAGGTAGACATGCCGTATTTCATCCTGAGATTTTTCCGTATTTACATGAACCAGCACCCGTACGCACCCGGGAAGACTCCCGGGGACCTCCATCTCCTGCGTGCAGAACAGGGGGATCGCGGTCCACCCCATCTGGCGCACGCCGTAGGCGGGTGTCTGCGCGTCGAGATCTTTCGTCGACGAAAAAAACACGCTGATGATGTGTTCCAGTTCGATGCGGTTTCGTTCGACTATTGTTGTAAGCAACCGACGCGATGCCTCACAAATGGCTTCGGAATCGTTCGATTCAACGGTTATCGCGCCGCGAATGCCTCGGACCATGATCCCTCCAGGGACAGTGAACGCTGGATATTACCCGATCAAAGCATGAAAGGGGAGGTGAATACGTGGGCGCCGCAAAGACCTGACCGGTCTCGTGGACGCCCACACGCATCTCCCTTTCGACGTGAAACCTGTATCATTGCAATGCTCCATGCGTACGGGCGCCTACCCGGCCCCACTCGCGATACTACCCCTGCACGGCCACCGGCGTATCCCGGTCCATGCCTGCCCTCAGAGAAGCTACGTATTCGCCCACGGACCGGAGCATGTCCTGCTCGCCGGCGTGCGCTTCCATCACATTGATGATGGCGCTGCCCACGATGACCCCGTCGGCCAGACGTGCGGCCTCGCCGGCCTGATCCGGCGACGAGATGCCGAATCCCAGCCCGAGGGGCCGGTCCGTGTGGGACCGCACCTGTGCCATGAACGCGTCCACCCCTTCCGCCAGTTCCCCCCGCGCGCCCGTGACGCCCGTCAGGGAGACGCAGTAGACGAATCCCGTGGTATGGCGGTTCACCAGTTCGATCCGTGCCGAAGTGCTCGTGGGCGCCACCAGGAAGACGACGGTGAGGCCGTGCCGGAGGCAGGCGTCGGACAGATCGGTCCCTTCCTCCGGCGGGAGATCGGGCACGATCAGCCCGTCCACCCCCGCACGGGCGGCATCCCGGCAGAAGTCCCCGATCCCGTACGCGAGCACCGGGTTGTAGTAGGTCATCAGAACCACCGGTATGCCGGTATGTTCCCGGATGGAAGCGACCGTCTCGACGATGGACCGCAGGGTCGTGCCCCCGGTCAGCGCCCGAAGCGCGGCGCGCTGGATCGTGGGGCCATCGGCGATGGGATCGGAGAAGGGCACGCCCAGCTCCACCAGGTCGGCCCCACGTCGGTCCAGTTCAACGACCAGCGCGGCCGTGGTTTCCAGGTCCGGGTCCCCCGCCATGACATAGGGGATCAGCGCCTTGCGGCCCGCGGACTTCAGCGATTCGAAGGTCTCTTCGATCCGGTTCATTCAGCGTCTCCTGTGCGCTCACCGTTCCGGGCCAATAACCCGTCCACCTGCTCGACGTCCTTGTCCCCGCGGCCCGACAGCCCGGCGACGATGACCTCCTCCCGGTCCATTTCCGGGGCGATCCGGGCGATATGGGCAATGGCATGGGCGCTTTCGAGCGCCGGAATGATGCCTTCGACCCTGGAGAGCAGCTCGAAGGCCTCCAGCGCCTCGTCGTCGGTCACGCTCACGTACTCCGCTCGGCCGGAGTCCTTCAGGTAGCTGTGCTCGGGTCCCACGCCGGGATAGTCGAGTCCCGCGGAGATGGAATGGGCCACCTGGATCTGGCCGTTCGCGTCCTGGCCGGTATAACTCATGGCGCCGTGCAGCACACCCGGCGTGCCCAGGCCCAGCGTGGCCGCGTGCATCCCCGTATCCAGCCCGTGTCCCGCGCCTTCCACGCCGACCAGGCGGACGCCGTCGCCCAGGAAGGGATGGAAGAGCCCGATGGCGTTGCTGCCGCCCCCCACGCAGGCGACGAGCACGTCGGGGAGCCGTCCTTCTTTCTCCAGGACCTGCTCCCGCGCTTCCCGGCCGATGACCGACTGGAAATCACGCACCATCATGGGAAAGGGATGGGGGCCCGCCACCGACCCGATGATGTAATGGGTATGGCGGACGTTGGTCGCCCAGTCGCGCAGGGCCTCGTTCAGCGCGTCCTTCAGCGTGCGGCTGCCCGCGTCGACGGCGATGACCCGGCTGCCCATCAGACGCATGCGGAAGACGTTCAGCGCCTGGCGGGCCATATCCTCGGAACCCATGTAGACGTCGCATTCCAGGCCGAAGCGGGCGGCCACGGTGGCCGTGGCCACGCCGTGCTGGCCCGCCCCGGTCTCCGCGATGACCCGTGGTTTCTTCATGCGCCGGGTAAGCAGGATCTGGCCGATGGTGTTGTTGATCTTGTGGGCGCCCGTGTGGTTCAGGTCCTCCCGCTTGAGATAGATCCGCGCTCCGCCCAGGGCCCGCGTCAGCCGCTCCGCGTAGTAGAGGGGGGACGGACGGCCCACGTAGTCCCGGAGGTAGTAACGGAACTCCTCCTCGAAGTCCGGGTCCCTTTTCGCCGCCTCGTACACTTCGAGCAGCTCGTCCAGGGCCGTCATCAACGTCTCCGGAACGTAACGGCCGCCGAATATGCCGAAGTGTCCGCGCTGGTCGGGCTGCGTGATTGCCGTCATCCTTCGCTCCCGTTCCCGAGGTGGTCAATCAGGGCCTCCAGGCCCAGCCGGTAGCTGTCGCTTCCGTGTCCGCAGATCTGCCTGAGCGCCACGGACTCGATATAGGAATGATGCCGGAACTTCTCCCGGGCGTGTATGTCCGACAGGTGGACTTCCACGACGGGCAGGCCCACGGCGACGATGGCGTCGCGCAGGGCGATGCTCGTGTGGGTGTAGGCGCCGGGATTGATCAGGATGCCGTCGGCCCAGCCGAGGGCCTGCTGGATCTCGTCCACCAGCACACCCTCGTGGTTGGACTGGCGGATGCGCATCTCGATCCCCCGTCCCGCCGCGGCTGTCTCGAGGGACCGGTTGATGTCCTCCAGCGTGTCCGTACCGTAGACTTCTGGTTCCCGGACGCCCAGCATGTTCAGGTTAGGGCCGTGCAACACGAGTATTTTCATCATGGTTTCGCCGATCCGACGCCGGTGCGCCGATGCGCCACCGATGCGCCGCCGATGCGCCGCCCTTCTAGTTCCCCGTCGCGAGGACGGACCGGATGTATTCGGCGGGCACGTCGTCGCGGACGGCCACTTCGCCGATGCGGTTCGGCAGAATGAAACGCGGGCGGCCTCCCACCGACTTCTTGTCGAACTCCATGGTCTCGATCGTCGCCGGGACGTCCAGCCCGTCGCAGCGGTGGGGCAGCCCCGTGCGCCGCACCAGTTCGATCAGCCGCCGGACGCTTTCGCCGTCCAGCATGTCCATGCGCTCCGCGACCCGGGCGGCGTAGACCATGCCGATGGCCACGGCCTCGCCGTGCAGCATGCCCGTCTGCGTCTCGATGGCGTGGCCCATGGTATGGCCGAAGTTGAGTATGGCCCGCCGTCCCTGTTCGCGCTCGTCGCCGGCGACCACTTCCGCCTTGATCTCGCAGGACCGCGCCACGAGGTGCGCCAGCACGCCGCGGTCGCGCTTCAGTATATCGTCCAGGCGCCCCTCAATATAGGCGAACAGGCCGGGGTCTGCAATGACGCCATACTTGATCACTTCCGCCATGCCCGCGCGCAGTTCCCGGTCCGGCAGGCTCTCGAGCGTATCCAGGCTGGCCAGCACGAGCAGGGGCTGGTAGAACGCGCCGATCAGGTTCTTTCCGCGGCGGTGGTCCACGGCCACCTTGCCCCCCACGCTGGCGTCCACCTGGGCCAGGAGCGAGGTGGGGACCTGGATGAACGGGACGCCGCGCAGGAAGGTGGCCGCGGCGAAACCGGCCAGGTCTCCGATGACCCCGCCGCCCAGCGCGATGACGGGGGATCGGCGGTCCATCCGGTGGGCCAGCATGGCGTCATAGAGCTTTTCGGCCCAGGGAAGCGACTTCTGCGCCTCGCCGTCCGGTACTTCGACCAGGTCAGGTTCGAACCCGGCCGACCGCAGCGAGTCCGTCGTCCGGCCTCCGTAGCGTTCCGCGATGCCCGGATGGGTCACGACCAGCGCGCGACCGGTCAGATCGAAGGATTTCAACCGGGATCCCAGCCGGTCGAGCACATCGGGCCCGATCACGATGTCATAGCTGTCGGGACCGAGGTCCACCCGGATCACGCGTTCTGTACTTTCTACCAGGGTCTTGACCATCTCCACCGCTTCCTCGATCGTATGCCGCGACGTGTCGATTTCGTGGTCCGCCCGTCCGTAGACCGGCGCGCGTTCGCGCTGGAGCGACCGGATCCGTTCCAGCGGGTCTACCCCGGCCAGGAGCGGCCTGGTCCCTGAATCGCCGCGCGTACGCGCCAGGACCGTCTCTGCCGGCGCCTTCAGGTGAATGACCGGACCCAGCGACCGCAGCACGGCGAAGTTGTCCGGATCGAGCACCGCGCCGCCACCGGTGGCGACCACCCTGCGCACCCCGTCGGCGAGACCCCGGATGACCGCTTTCTCGATCGTCCGGAAACCGGTCTCCCCCCGCTGCTCGAAGATTTCGGGGATACGCGCCGCGGCCTTCTTCTCGATCAGCGCGTCGGTGTCCACGAAGGGTACGCCCAGGGCGCGCGCGAGTCGCCAGCCCACCGCCGTCTTGCCCGTGCCCATGAAGCCGATCAGGACGATGCCGCCGGATTGCTGTTTTCCACGTTCAGCCACTTCCCGTCCGCCTGTTGTCCTTGCCGTTTCCATCGCTAGTAACGCGCCAGCTGGTCCATGTAGCCCAGGTAGTTGCGC
>VXWP01000036.1 GCA_009835325.1 Gemmatimonadota bacterium
ATCCCATCCTGGCCGCGTGCCCCCGCCCGATCCCATCCTACTCGCCCAAGCCGGCAACGATCTCGTCGACCTGCGCGCGGTGATCGTCGGACAGCTCCCAACCTACCGCTTCGATGTTCTGCTCTACCTGGGCCGGCCGCGTCGCGCCGCAAAGGACCGACGTGATACCCGGCTGCCGGGCCGTCCAGTGGATCACGAGCTGGGCGATGGACTTGCCGTATTCGTCCGCGATCGGCTTCAGCCGGTCGAGCATGTCGAGGGTGCGTTCGAGTTCCTCCCCCTGGAACCGGACGTCCTCGCTGCGGTTATCGCCTTCGGGAAATTGGTGCCCTCGTCCGTATTTCCCGGTCAGCAGCCCCTTGTACAGCGGCCAGTAGGAGATCACGGCGATGTCGTTGTCGCGGCAGTAGGGCAGGATCTCCGCCTCGATGTCGCGATTGAGCAGGTTGTATGGCGGCTGGTCCGAGTGGAGCGGCGCGTGGCGGGCGAACGCCCTCATCTGCGCCACATCGTAATTGCTCACGCCGATGGCGCGGATCTTGCCCTGTTCCTTCAGTTCGGCGAGCGTGGCGGCCGTCTCTTCGAAGGGCGTGTTCTCGTCCGGCGCGTGCACCTGGTACAGGTCGATGTAGTCCGTATTCAGCCTGCGGAGGCTCTCCTCGACCTGTTCGAGGACACGCTTCCTCGAGCTGTCGCGGAGCAGCGTCGTGCCGTCCCAGTACAGGCCGCATTTCGTCGCCAGGACGATCCGGTCGCGCCTGCCCGCGATAGCCCGTCCCACCAGCCGTTCCGATTCGCCGCTGCGTCCGTACATGTAGGCGGTGTCGATGAGGGTGATGCCGCCGTCCATGGCCGCCTCAAGCGCCGCCAGGGACGCGTTGTCGTCGATACCGGTCCACCCGACGCCGGCCATGGGCCAGCAGCCCATGCCGATGGCCGATACCGTAAGTCCCGATTCACCGAGCGCTCTGTATTCCATGTTCGTTTCCTTTGGTAAATACCGGCCGAGGCCGGCCGCCCCGCGCCAGTCGAGGCCGGCCGCCCCGCGGTGTTTTGATTAGCGATTGACTTAATGGGCGGGGAGTACATATATTGAATATACTGCGATGTTTCCGGTACGGTAGAATATACCGCGTTACTTTTTTGCGCCCAAACGATATTGACCCGAAATCGGAGCGGCGGTCCGTTTTGAGCCTGCGAAGACTCAGTCCTCGTCACAACGGCGTGGCCGGATGCGCTGACCCCCAAACCAGAGTTCCAGTAATGCATAACAGGGAGGCACTAAGATGAAGACCGGTTTCGCACTCATGGCCGCGATCGTCCTCGCGGCATCCCCGGCCCTGGCCGGCTCACCGTCCATTGCCGGCGATTACGTGGAAGTTCGCTCCAACCACATCCTGGGCGGCGGCTGTACCTACTCGGCGGAAGCGGGCGGCGATGCCAACCAGGCCGTGGTGGCCTGGCACATCCGTGAAGGCGCGCTGGCCGATCTGTCCGTCGTCGCCGTCATTCTCGGAAAGGGCAACCTGCAACTCGGTCATCACGCCCGCGAGACCGTGCTGCTGATCGACAGCCGGGCCACGCCGAGCCAGCGCCAGGACCTGAAGAGCGCATTCACCGCCCGGTACGGCGAGCTGTTCGGCACGGTCAAGACGGTAAAGCCCACGGACATCTCCTTCCGTCACGACGGCGGGGACGCTTACGCCGTTACGGTGGACGGCCAGGTGCGCGTGGCCACCAGGACCATGCTGGCGACCGACCACGAGCCCAACTGCGACCGCATGGTGTGGTACGATCCCTTCACGAAGGACGCGTCGGCCGCGCTGGTCCAGACCGCCGCCCACGCGTACAGCGGTTCGGACCTGATCGCGACGTGGAGCATTCCGAACAAGCGCAGCGCCTACGTGGGGACTTTCGCCTTCACGCCGTAAGCGGCACCTTCGAGCGGAACCCACGGCGATCATGAATCCAGAAGCCGGCGAGGCGGTATACGTTCGCCGGCTTCTTGCTATCTACGGATGGAGAACAGACTACGGCGCTCGGACTCCTTCTGCTGATCACGGCGACCGTCGTGACGTCGTGCTTCGGCCTGATCCTGAAGTCCGCCCACCACAACGGCCACAACGCCCTGGCGGTGGGCAGCCTCAACTACGGCGCCGGCGCCGTGATCTCCGGCCTGCTGATGCTCGCGGACCCGGGCTGGGCCTGGCATTGGACCACCGTGTGGATCGGTGCGGTGAGCGGATTCTTCTATTTCGTCGCCTTCCGCTTTCTGATCCAGGCGCTCCTGCAGGGAGGGGTCGCCGTGACCCTGGCCATCGTCCGCCTGTCCGTCCTCATCCCCATCCTCTGTTCCATCGTCATATGGTACGAGGTCCCCAACCTGGCGCAGATCGCGGGCATCATAACGGTCTGCATCGCCCTGCCGCTTCTGACGCTCGGCGTGGGCAGACAGGCCGAGTTGTCCCTGCGCGGCGTCGCCTGGCTGGTCGGCGCCCTCTTCATCACGACCGGATTCTGCCACCTGTCCCCGAAGGTCTTCAGCGAACTCGCGCCCCAGAGCCAGATGCCGCTCTACCTCTTTTCCCTCTTTGCCGTATCCGGAATCATGGGGTTCTTCTACTTCTGGACTAAACCGATACGGGCACGCATGCCCGAGTTGCGGTGGAGCGTCCTCCTTGGCGCGGTCAACGTCTCGGGGACCTGGCTCCTGGTCCTCACGCTCAAGTACCTCCCCGGCACCGTCGTCTTTCCCTTCGTCAGCGCGGTCGGCCTTGTCATCACTACGCTCGTGGCTATATTGTACTGGAAAGAGCAGGTGCGCGGGCTGGCCTACGTCGGCATCGGCCTGACCCTGGTCGCGGCCGTCCTCGTGAACAGCGGCTGAGACAACTTGCAACTAATAAATTACAACCAATAAGGACTATTATAGTGATCCTGTCGGGTAAAATGATTCACGAGCGTATTGGAAAAGACATTTTTATCGAACCATTCGATCCTGCCAGGCTCAATCCGAATAGCTACAATCTCTCACTCGCCGATGAACTCATGTTATACGAGGATGACGTGCTCGATATGAAGAAGCAACACCGCACGCGATCCATTCAGATTCCGGACGATGGGTACGAGTTGCGCCCCCATACGCTTTATCTTGGCCGGACAGCGGAGTTTACCAGGACGGACAAGTACGTTCCCATGCTCGAGGGGCGGTCATCCGTAGGTAGATTGGGGCTGTTTGTACACGTAACCGCTGGTTTCGGCGATGTGGGATTTGCCGGCTACTGGACTTTGGAGATGTTCTGTGTCCGGCCCATCAGGATCTATCCGAACGTGGAAATCTGCCAGGTTTACTATCACACGCTGGATGGCGATTTCGAGACCTATGAAAGTGGGAAGTACCAGAACAACACGGGCATTCAGCCTAGTCGTTTGTATCTCGATTTTCTAGACCGCAAGTAACCATAGCGCAGGTACGTCCATCACAAAAACATA
>VXWP01000037.1 GCA_009835325.1 Gemmatimonadota bacterium
CCCGGGAATGACCTTCAGTCATCACGATGTAGGTGTAGAAATTGATCCACGACCAGTAACGCAGATCACTCGCCGACGACGAGGACAGCGAAATGAAGAAGTCGGCCTGAAAGTGGGTGTTTTCCGGCGTGTTTTCCATGACCCCGGTAACGGTCAGCATCATGAAACCGTTGTCGGCGTTGATCGTCTTGCCCATCGGATCTACTTCACCGAAGTATTTTCGGGCCGTATCTTCGCTGATCACCACAGAGTAGGGCGCTTCCAGGGCCGTTCGGGAGTCGCCGCGGATCAGCGGAAAGGTAAAGATGTCGAATAGCGCATTGTCGGCCCAGTAGACCCGGTTTTCATAGTAGATCTTTTCTTCGTGTTTCATGAGCCATGTACCGGTTGTCGGGAGCAGCCGGACATAACCCAGGATCTCGGGGAAATCATCCTGAAGCGCCGGGCCCACGGGCGGAGGCGTCCGGGCATCGTTGTTGACCGCCACCCTGTATATGCGATCCGCCTTCTCATGATAGCGGTCGTAACTGAGTTCGAAGCGGACATAGAGGAAGATCAGCATGGCGCAGACCATCCCGACGGCCAGACCGAGGACGTTGATGGCCGTGTAGCCTTTCTGCCTTGTCCAATGGCGGATCGCTATGGTTATGTAGCTCTTGAGCACTCGAAGACCCTGTTGACAGGGTAGTGGTTGGATGTCAATTGAGTCGGTTAATGATACCTAATTCGAGATGCACAATGTATATTCCATTTCGCCTTTGATCTATTTGATTTAATCTCGTGAACGAAATGAAGGTGTATCAGCCAATCGGCACGCAACAGGGAGTACTCGTAATGTCAGAACCCGCAATAAAGACCACCGTGGTCGGCAGCTATCCCATCCCGGACTGGCTGGCGGCCTATCCCACCACACCCAACCTGATCGACGCGGCCAAGGTGATCCTGAAGACCCAGGAACTGGCCGGGATCGACGTACTCACCGACGGGGAACTGTCCCGCTTCGACGTCGGCCACCCGGAGACCAACGGGATGATCGAGTACTTCATCCGGCCCATGTCCGGGATTACGACGGAGGTTTCGCGCGAAATCCTCGCCGATTTCCGGAAGCGGGAGGGCATGGCTTTCCGCAGCACACCCGGCGGTATCGTACGTGGCAAAATCGGGGAAGGCGCGCTCAACCTGCCGGCCGCCTGGCAGTCGATGCGATCGCTCACGGACCGCACGCTCAAGTTCACCGTCACCTCTCCCTACATGCTGGCCAAGACGCTCCTGGACGAGCACTACGGCGATCTGCGTGCCATGACGATGGACATCGCCGAGGTGCTGCGCAGGCAGGTCGCCGAAATCGACGCGCCGATCCTGCAGGTGGACGAGGCCAACCTGACCGGCCATCCCGAGGACGCGGGCTGGGCCCACGAACCCGTCAACCACGTGCTCGGCGCGGTGAAGGGCGAGAAGGGACTGCACCTCTGCTTCGGCAACTACGGCGGCCAGAGCATCCAGGCCGGCCTGTGGAACGACCTGATGGGATTCCTGAACAACCTGGACGTCGACCATCTCGTCCTGGAGTTCGCGAGGCGGGGTTACGACGAACTGCCCATGTTCAGGGATCTGCGCGCGGACATCGCGCTGGGCGTGGGCGTGGTCGACATCAAGGACAACGGCGTGGAATCGCCTGACGAGGTCGCCCGCCGCATCGAACACTCCATCGACGTGCTCGGAGCTGAGCGCGTGCGCTGGGTGCACCCCGACTGTGGCTTCTGGATGCTGCCCCGGAGCGTGGCGGACCGCAAGATGGCCAGCCTGGTGGCCGGGCGGGATCTCGTGCTGGGCCGGGCGTAGTCCGTCCTCACTCGCCCCGCAACACTTCGGCCGGATTGGCCAGCGCAGTCCGGGTCACATGGTAACCGATGGTCAGCACTGTGATCAGCAGGGCCACACCCCCGGCGGCGAGGAAGATCTCCCACCCCAGCTCGATCCGGTAGGCGAAGGACTCGAGCCAGCGGCTCATGATCAGCCAGGCGGCCGGCCAGGCAATGGCATTGGCGAGGAGCACGAGGCCCACGAACTCGGCGGACAGCAGAGCGAGCACGCGGCGCACGGAAGCGCCCAGCGCCTTGCGGATGCCGATCTCCCGCGTCCTGCGCCCGACCGTGTAGGAGACCAGCGCGAAGAGGCCCATGCAGGCGAGCAGCACCCCGACCACCGCGAAGACCGCGAAAACGTTCCCTATGCGCTGTTCGGCCCGGTACAACCTGTCGATATCCTCGTCGATGAAAGAGAAGGCAAAGGGGAAATCGGGAAAATGACGCGTCCATGCCTGTTCTATGAACGCCAGCGTTGATTTCGTATCCCCGGGTTGGATCCTGACCGCGATGAGTTGTCCACGGCCGTTAAGGATCACGAGGGGTTCGATGGGCAGGTGCAATGAACGAAGGTGATAGTCCCGCACCACGCCGATGACGGTCTGCGTCATGCCGATGCCGAACTGGACCCGTTCTCCCAGGGCCTCTTCCGGGGTATCCCAACCCAGCAGGCGCATAGCGGTCTCGTTGAGCAGGATCTTGTCGGATTCGGTCTGGCTGTCCAACGGACCGCCGAACGACCTGCCCGCCAACATTTCCAAGCCCAGTGTCTCCACGTAACCCGCCGCGACGATAACGCCCTGGAGGTCGTGCTTGACCTGGTCCGGATCTTCAACGCGCCAGGCCGTTTCGGAGGTCACCCACCCGATGTTTCCCTCCAATCCGGGCAGGTAGCCCCCCTGGCTCGCGTCCACCACTCCGCTGTGCCTGAGTAGTTCGTCCTTCCAGGACTGGTATTGGTACGCCACCGCGGCGATTGAGGGAATGGCGATCACCTGCTCCTTGTCGAATCCCAGGTGCTTGTTCTGAATGTAGCTGATCTGGCCGAACAGGACGCCCGTGCCGATGATCAACGCGATGGAAATGGCGAACTGGATAACTACGAGAACCTTCCTCGTAAGCACGCTGTCCGTTCCGGTCGACCAGCCAGGCCAGACTGGCCGGCCTGACTGACCCTCCTTCAGCCCGGGAACCGCCCCGAAGGCAGAGAGCCGGATGGCCGGATAGCCTCCGGACAACAGGCCGATGAAGACCGCTGCGGCCGGCAAGGCCACCCACCAGAGCGCATGCCCCATGAACCCCGCGGATGCCGGCATGCCCGTCAGCGCGTCGAACCACGGAGATACGAGCCAAACCGCCACCAGGGCGATGAGCAGGGCCGCAAAGGCCAGCAGGACGGACTCTCCCAGGTACTGCCGGACCAGGTGCAGGCGGGACGCACCGAGGACCTTGCGCATGCCGATCTCCCGCACCCGGTGGGCGAACTGCGCGGTGGACAGGTTCACGTAGTTGATGCATACGATCACCAGGATGAAGAGCCCCATGGCCGACAGGATATAGACATAGCTGACGTCGGTGTTGACGCCGGGTTCGTTCTCGAGATGGGAATACAGGTGAATATCGGTGACCGGCTGAAGCGAAAACGCGTAACGGCCGCCGCGCACCTGGAGCTGCTCGCCCACGTGCCGGTCCACGAACCGGGGAAACTTCACCGCCAGATCCGCCGGCGAAACGCCTTCTGCCAGCATGATGTACGTGTAGAAGAAGAACGAATCTCAGTTCTCCCGGGACCAGCGACCGTACTCCTCGTACCCCGATGCCAGCGAAATGAAGAAATCGGCCTGGAAATGGGTATTCGCCGGCATGTTTTCCAAGATCCCGGTGACCGTCAGCAGCATGAAGCCGTTGTCGGCATCGATCGTCTTGCCCATCGGATCTTCGTCGCCGAAATACCTGCGGGCCGTATCCTCGCTGATGACCACAGTGTACGGCGCTTCGAGCGCGCTTTCCGGATCGCCCTGGACCAGGGGCAGCGCGAAGAAGTCGAACAGCGAGCTTTCCGCCCAGTAAACCCCTCTTTCGTAGTAAATCCGGTCTTCGTACTTCATGACCCAGGTGCCGGTCGTGGGGTGCAAACGCAGCAGGTCCTGTACTTCAGGGAAGTCGGCCTGCAGCGCGGGCCCAACGCTGCGAGGCGTCTTGGCATTGTCGTTGAACACGACCCGGTATATCCGGTCGGCCTGCTCGTGGTAGCGGTCGTAGCTCAGTTCGTGCCCGACGTACAGGAAGATCAGGCTCGCACAGGTCATGCCGACCGCCAGGCCCAGGACGTTGACCAGGGTGTAACCCTTGTTGCGACCAAGGTGCCGCAATGCTATGGTCAAGTCACTATTGAGCATGTGTCAAACGCCCAGCATCCGCATCATCACCGTATATGCGAGCACGGTGATCAGGATCACGCCCAGCAGGTTCAGCCAGAACCCGGCCCGGATCATCTGCTGGATCGTGACGTGCCCGGACCCGAATACGATGGCGTTGGGCGGGGTGGCGACCGGCAGCATGAAGGCGCAGCTGGCTGCGATGGCGGCCGGCACGATCAGCATGAAGGGGTGCAGGTCGAATACCGGCGCCAGGGCGGCCAGGATAGGGATAAACGTGGCCGTGGTGGCCGTGTTGCTGGTCAGTTCCGTGAGGAAGATCACCAGCGCGATGACGGCCATGACCAGCAGCAAAACCGGGATGCCGGACAGGATTCCCAGTTGGTGCCCGATGTATTCCCCCACGCCGTTGATACGGATCGCCGCCGCCAGGCTGAGCCCGCCTCCGAAGAGCAGCAGGATTCCCCAGGGGAGCTTCAGGGCCGTTTCCCAGTTCATCACGAACACCCGCCGTTTCACGTCCACCGGCACCACGAAGAGGACCAGGGCCGCGACCATGGCGATGACCGGATCGGACAGGCCCGCCAGTGGGTGCATGTCTCCGATCTGGACGCGCACCAGCAGCGGCCTCGCAATCCAAGACAGGGCCGCGAGCAGGAACACCACAAGGACGACCCTTTCCCCACTCGACATCACGCCCAACTCCCGGTATGCCCTTTCCGTCACTTCCCTGCTCCCCTCAATGCGCTCACCCCGCAGGGGATAGAGGACCCGGGTCAGCATCAGCCAGGCAATCGGCAGGAAGACCGCCACCAGGGGAAGCCCCACGCCCATCCAACGGACGAAGCTGATCTCCTGGCCGAGGCTGGACTGGATAAAGGAGGCGAGGAAGACGTTGGGGGGCGTACCGATGATCGTGCCGATGCCGCCGATGGACGCCGCGTAGGCGATGCCCAGGAGGAGGCACAGGGCGAAATGAGGGCGCGCCTTTGTTCCGGGTTCCACCTGCTCCACCAGGCTGATGATGCTTAGCGCGATGGGCAGCATCATGACCGCGGTGGCCGTGTTGGACACCCACATGCTGAAAAAGGCCGTCACGCCCATGAAGCACGCCACGATGCCCGCCGGATGATCGCCGGCCGCGCGCAGCGCCCTGAGGGCAAGACGTCGATGGAGCCCCCAGCGCTGCATGGCCAGGGCAATGAGAAAGCCGCCCATGAAGAGGAAGATCAACTCGTGGGCGTAAGGCGCGGCCGCCGCACGCACCGATGCCGCGCCGGTCATGGGAAGGGCGACCAGCGGCAGGAGCGCCGTGGCGTAAAGCTCCACGGCCTCTGTCATCCACCAGACCGCCATCCACGCCGCCAGGGCCATCGTGGCCCGGCCCGCGTTCGAGAATTCGACCGTCTCGCCCGCGCTGTTCGGGTACGCGTGGGGCAGCAGGCCGTAGAGCAGGAGTGCCAGCGCGGGACCGGCGATCAGGCCGATCCACTGGATGGTGGTTTTGAGTTGGAGGGATCTCACTGGTGTATCAGCCCGCCTGCCGATGGCGAATCTGGAACTAAACTCCGGTCAGACCTATGTGTCCAAACACAAGATTAAGAAGTTACTTAAGAAAAGGGCGGCCGGGGTATTCAAGGCAACAAGAATCATCGGGGATTCGATGGTTTGGATTGCTGATCTTGCGGGATTTCCGATTGATTTCCAGGTACAAGCCCGGTATATTCACCCGACTTGCATGGAGAGCATTACAGGTACGAAACCGAGACCATCCAAACATAGTGGAGGCCCCATGAAAAACCAGATCGCACACTATGAGAACAAGCTGAAATATGAGACCGATTCCTATGACCTCTGGGAATCCATCACGCTGGGCAAGGACGTCGTCGTGGTAGACGCGCGGTCCGAGGAAGCCTACGCGGAACGCCATATCCCCGGCGCCGTCAATATCCCTCACCGGACCATGGACGCAGAAACCACGGGCCATCTGGACAAAAACACTCTTTATGTGACCTATTGCGATGGGATCGGCTGCAATGCGTCGACCAAGGGCGCGCTTAACATGGCCAGGCTTGGTTTCAACGTGAAGGAACTAATGGGCGGCCTGGACTGGTGGATGAGAGACGGCTACGAGACCGAAGGCCTGCAGGCCACCGAAGGCAAAGCACTGGTCTGCGGTTGCGGTTAAAACGAGTTACTTCGTTAACTACCAGCCTGGCGGGATGACTACACCTCCCCATCCCGCTTCCCCATCCTCCGAAACAGCGCCCTTATATCGCCCAGGGCGCCCACACTGACATACACTGCCACAACCGCAAACAGTAGCAGGCAAAGCACAAAAACCACCGCCCAGAACGTGCTCCAGAATTCCATCACGACTCCTCCCTCCGAACCGGGCGAGCCGGACGCTCCGAACGGTCCGTGCGCTCAAGACCATCCGCACGGGCCAGGCGCTCCACACGGTCCGGGAACAGTATCGACCCGGCAAACATGAGGACCAGGGCCAGCGCGGTGATGGCCAGTCCGATCTCGTCGCTTTTATACATGCCCAGTCCCAGCGCCTGGTTCACGGGTCCCAGGCCCGCCAAGGCGCCGATGCCCGCGGTGAGCGCAAGGTAGGCCCCCACGGTGCTCGCCCGCTTCCAGTACAGTCCGGCCAGCAGCAGTGTGAAGGCGCCGGTGAAGTAGATGGCGCCGCTCACGGCCATGTAGTCCCACAGGTCCTGCCCCAGGTCGTACCAGAGCCCCCATACCAACAGGAACAGTCCGATCACGAGGATGAAGACGCGCGACAGCGCCAGGCGCCAACGGGTGGTGAGCCGCTCGTTCGTGGCCGGGGCCACGACGTCGTGGGTCAGCACCGACGCCCAGCAGAGCAGGTAGCTGTCGTGGGTCGACATGAAGGCGGCGAGGAGCCCCGCGCCGACGAGCCCGATGATGCCGGTTGGCAGGATCTGGGACAGGAAGAGGGGCATGGCCTGCAGCGTCACCGTGGGGTCGGCGGTGGGCGACCCGGTTTCATCGAAGAAGAACCCGCGGAACTCGGGGTTGTTGAAGAAAAACGTGAGCGCGCAAATGCCGAGGAACTGCGGGATCATGAACCGGATCAGGAAGCCGATGGAGGACCACCGGTACAGCCTGCGCACCACTTCCACGCTTTCGGCGGCGCAGGCGCGCATGACCGAGGTCTGCCACACGGCACAGGACACGAGGCCCGCCGTGAAGATCATCCACATGATGTAGGAGGGTCCGAAGCCGCTGCCCTCCAGGAAGGGGTTAAAGCCGGACTCACCGTGAACGGCCGCCACGGTTTCGACGATGGTCGGCCAGCCGAGAGCGTACACCGCCATGCCACAGGTGAGGATCATGCCGAAGGAGAGGACCACGAACTGGATATAGTCGGTTATCACCACCGAGACCATGCCGCCCATGATGGTGTAGGCGATCACCAGCGCGAGCATGACGGTCATGACCACGGCGACAGCGTTGGGATCGGTCAGGCCCGTCAGGCCCGTCACGAACAGGGCGCCCGCTTTCAGGAACAGGCCCATGTTCAGGATGCCGGCGAAGGCGAGGAGCAAGCCGCCGAAGACGCGCACGCCGCGGCTGAACCGTTTCTCGTAGAACTCGGGGATCGTCATCACGCCGAGGCGGCGCAGGGGCACCACGATGAAGCCCGTCATGCCCACGATGAAGGTCACGACGCCGGCGATGACCGCGATGTGGAAGGCCGCGAACCCGCCCGTGAACCCCTTTTGGGCCGAGTACATGACCGTCACCAGCCCGAGCTCGCTCCCGATCATGGTCGCCACGGCCAGGCGCGACTTGAGCGACCGGCCTGCCACGATGTAGTCCCCCATGTCCCGGATGTACCGGTTCATGTACAGGCCCACGCCGACGGTGGCCGCCATGTACACGGCGACGATCAGCCAGTCCAGGGTACCAAAATTCGTGGGGAGAGACGGCATGGATTGGTGGAGCCGAGTTGGGTGCTGGATTACCTGGAGGAACCGTCTTCGCAGGCGCGCGTCACGCAGGCGCGCAACGGGATCAGGCGTCTTCCTCGTCAGCGCCCGGCGAATCCTGTTTATCTGCCGCGCCTTCCGGTCCGATGTCCTCGCCCTCCCGGGCGATGTGCCTGGCAAGTACCGGCGCGAGACCGACGTAGTCCGGGGGCGTCAGGGCGAGCAGGCGAAGCTTGTCGTCGTCCGGCAGGTCCAGGTCGCGGATCAGGTCCTCCATGATCTCCTGCGTAATGACCTGTCCCCGGGTCAGCGTCTTCATCCGCTCGTAGGGGTTCTCGTGGCCGGCCTTGCGCATGACCATCTGCACCGCTTCCGCCAGCACCTCCCAGGCCCCGTCGAGGTCGGCGCTCACCGCGTCCCGGTCCACTTCCACGCGGCCCATGCCCTGGATGGCCGAATGGATCGCCAGCAGCGAGTGGCCGATGGCCACGCCGACGTTCCGCAGGGCGGAGGAGTCGCTCAGGTCGCGCTGCTGCCGCGAGATCTGCAGCTTTCCGGCCAGGTGTTCGAGCAGTGCGTTGCTGACGCCCACGTTGGCCTCGGAATTCTCGAAATCGATGGGGTTCACCTTGTGTGGCATGACCGAGGAACCCGTCTCGGTCCCCACCACCTTCTGGCGAAAGTAGCCAAGGGAAATGTACGACCACATGTCCCGGTCGAAATCGAGCAGCACGGTATTAAACCGCATCAGCCGGTGGAAGAGCTCCGCCAGGTAGTCGTGGGGCTCGATCTGTATGGTGATCGGATTGAAGGTCAGTCCAAGGCGGTCCTCGACGAAGTGCCGGGCGACGGCCTCCCACGGCACATCGGGATACACGACGATATGGGCGTTGTAGTTGCCCACCGCCCCGTTGAACTTGCCGAGGTACTCACTGTGGGCGACCTGGTCGAGCTGGCGCCGCCAGCGGGCGACGAACACGGCGAGCTCCTTGCCGACGGTGGTGGGCGTGGCGGATTGCCCGTGGGTGTGGCTGAGCATCGGGATGTCCGCCGTTTCGCCGGCGAGGTCGGCCGCGGCGGAGATCAGGTCCTGGCTTCCAGGCAGCCACTCCTGCAGGATCCCGTCCCTGAGCATGAGGGCGTAGGCAAGGTTGTTGATGTCTTCGGAAGTACAGCAGAAATGGACCGATTCGGTGACGTCCGCCACGGAGGTCCCGGCGATGGCTTCCCGTACGTAGTACTCCACCGCCTTGACGTCATGGCGGGTCTCCTGCTCGATTTCCTTGATCCGCAGCGCCTGCGCGTCGGTGAAATCAAGGACCAGCGCCCGGAGGAAAGCGGTCTCTTCCTCGGAGAAGGCGCGCACGTGTTCGATTTCGGGCCGCTCCGCCATGGTGATCAGCCACTCGATCTCCACGTGCAGCCGGTACTTGATAAGCGCCCATTCGGAGAAATAGGAGGAAAGGCCCTGCAGCCGGTCGCCGTAACGGCCGTCCAGGGGAGATAGTGATCGCAATGACATGAGTCGCCCCGAATCCCGAATCTGCCTGTTATCGCGTTCCCTTCGCGCTCCCTTCGCGCTCCCGCGATTCCAGTATACCTTCCGACCACGGGAATCGGCAAGGTTCTTTATCCCGGCGGCAGGTGATACCGTCGTTTCGTGGACCTTGATCTGCTTGATTCGGCACGCACTGCCGTCTATATTCAGCCCCACGTTTGCGACTCCGTACGTGTATACTTTGTGACACCGCGCGTGTACTCTGGCACCTCATGTACGCTGGGCTCCGCGCATGTTCCCTGGAGCGTCTGATCCGTGAACCGTCCATCCCCCTCATACGACGTCATCGTAATCGGCGTGGGCGGCATGGGCAGCGCCTCGGCCTGGCACCTTGCCCGGCGCGGCTGCCGCGTACTGGGCCTCGAACAGTTCAACATCCCCCACGACCTCGGGTCTTCCCACGGCCAGACGCGGATCATCCGCCTGGCATATTCCGAACACCCGTCCTACGTGCCGCTGCTTCGGCGTGCGTATGCGCTGTGGCGTGAAATCGAGGAAAGGACGGGCGAACAGTTGCTGCATGTCACTGGGGCCCTCGATGCGGGCCCCGCGGACGACTGGGTCTTCCAGGGTTCGAAGACGTCCTGCGAGGAGCACGGCCTTCCCCACGAGATCCTCACGGGCGCGGAAGTGAACCGGCGGTTTCCGGGCTACCGGTTGCCCGACGACATTATGGCCGTGTTTCAAACGGACGGCGGCTATCTGTTGCCCGAGCGGTGCATCGTTGCACACGTGGAGGCGGCCCAGGAGGCGGGCGCCGAGATCCATGGATGCGAACCGGTGCTGGAGTGGACGTCCGACGGGCGCGGCATCACGGTAAAGACCACAAAATCGACATACACGGCCGGGCGGCTCGTGATCACCGCGGGCGCCTGGATCGGCAAGGTGGTGAAACCCCTGGATGGGCTGGTACAGCCGGAACGCCAGGTGCTGGGCTGGTTTCAGCCGAAGCGACTGGAACTTTTCCAGCCGGACCGGTTCCCGGTGTTCAATCTCCAGGTCGCCGAGGGCCGATACTACGGGCTTCCGGTGCACGGGGTGCCGGGGTTCAAGATCGGGCGGTACCATCACCTGGACGAGCAGATCGACATGGACCGGATAGACCGGTCCGCCTATCCCCGGGACGAGGCCGTGCTCCGGTCATTCGCCGAACGCTACTTCCCCGAAGGGTCGGGCCCCACCACGAGCCTGCAGGTCTGCGCCTTCACCAACACTTCCGACGGCCACTTCATCCTGGACGCCCATCCGGAGTATGCGAATGTATTCGTCGCCTCCCCCTGCTCCGGCCACGGGTTCAAGTTCTGCAGTGTCATCGGAGAGGTCATGGCCGACCTGGCCACCACGGGGGAAACTCCGCACGACATCGCCCTGCACGGGCTGGCCCGGTTCGCGTAAGGCGTTGGTGCCTGTCCGACGCGGCAACTGCCCCCGCGGCTCGTGGTTCAGCCGGACGGCGGTGCCTACCCCCGCGGTTGGTAGTCCAGCCTGAGATAGGTGACCGTGGCGTGGGCGACCCGGGTACCGGCGTCGTTGGTGATCACCACCTCGCCGTAAAGGACCTTGCGGCCATTCTTGATGACCCGGGCCTCGGCGTTGAGGGCTTCCTCGCTGGCGGCATAGAGGTAGGTGACCGTCAGGTTGGTGGTCACCGTGTCCCGCGTGATCCCGTTCAGCGTGGCGTGGGCCATGTACGCCATGGTATCGGCCAGGGAGGCTGTCACCCCGCCGTGCACGAGGTTGTAGGACTGGGCGAACCTGGGCTGATACGGCAGCCGGCCGCGGCAGACCCCGTCCTCCACCTCGACGATCCGCAGTCCGAGATCATGGACAAAGGGCACGCCATCTATGAAGTCCTGCAATTCGGCTACGGTTACCTTGGGCATATGAAGGTGTGGCCTGCTTTAGCTTCCTGCGGGAACCCGACGAGGTCGAAATTGCACGTCGGATGATAACCAGAACGCCCTCGCCTGTCCATCACTATATGAATCGGCCGGCGGCCCGGACAGTGCGGGCCGGCCGGTTGAACCCTTCCTTGCTGTACGCAACGCGTTCGGCGCCGAGGGAAGCCGTCAGCGCGTCCACCAGGGCGCGATGGGCGCCGAGCCGGTACCACTCCCCGTAACCGAACCGCTCGTACATCTCCCGAACCTGGAGGCGTTCGGTCCGCATGCCGCCCGATCCGTCCCCGTCGAAATAGGTATCCACGACCACGGAGTGGCAGCGGTCCCGGAGCGTTTCCACGAAGGTGTCCGGGTCGTTGGGCAGCATGGGACTGATCGTGACGCGGACCGGAAGGCCGGTTTCCATGGCGGCGTCGAGGGTCTTGATCCGGGAGGCCACGGAAGGGGCGTGGGGCGTTAGATTGCGGCGGACGGTCTCGTCGTGGGTTTCGAGCGTCAGGTTCAATTCGACCCCTTCGATGCGCTTCAGCACGTCGAAGTCCCGACGGACCATGGGGCTGCGGGTCTGCACGACCAGCCGGTCCGGTTGCAGGCCGGCGAAGACCTCCAGGCACTGGCGCGTGATCCGGTATTTCGACTCGGCGCCCTGGTAGGGGTCCGTGGCGGAACTCAGGAACACCCGCACCGGCCTGTCCCGCTTCTTCAGACGGGCCATCTCGGCCTCGAGCCGTTCGGGCGCGTTAATCTTGACGTCCACGTAGTCGCCCCACGCCCCGCCGTGGTAGAGGTGGACGGGCAGGGCCTGCACGTAGCAGTAGGGGCACCGGTACACGCAGCCGACATAGGGCTGCAGGGTATGGGTGTAGCCTTCCAGGAACCCGCCCGTGCGCGTCAGGATCGTCCTGCAGGTTATTTCACGAATACTGGTTGCCATTAGCCCTTCATCCTCCGGCGGCCGGGGCTTCCCGATATGCCAGTACTTCCCGCCGGTCCTTTCCCGTCACACCAGCCCCACGGGATCCACGTCGACTTTCAAGTGAACACGCCGACTGTCGGCGGCGCGCTCCCAGTGCAGCCGGGCTTGCCGCACGGCGTCGCGCAGGCGCCCGGAATGGCTGCTCCGCGCGATGATCTGCCAGCGGTACTGGTTGCGCACCCGTGCAATCACAGGCGGCGCAGGCCCCAGTATATGCAACCCTCCCGACTGCTTCCGCAGGAGCTCGGCGAACCGCCGCGCCTCCCGCATCACGTATTCGTCCCGTTCTCCCTGGAACAGGATCCCCACCATGCGCCCGAAGGGTGGATAGCCCAGCGCCTTGCGGTCGCTGGTTTCCCGGGCGTAAAAGGACTCGTAGTCGTGCGCCTGCGCGCTGGCGACGCTGTGATGGCCCTGCGCATAGGTCTGGACGATCACCTCGCCGCCCAGCTCTCCCCGCCCGGTCCGTCCGGCCACCTGCGTCAGCAACTGAAAGGTCCGCTCGCTGGCCCTGAAATCCGGAAGGTTGAGGGAAGTGTCGGCCGAGATGACGCCCACGAGCGTCACGTTCGGGAAGTCGAACCCCTTGGCCACCATCTGCGTACCGAGCAGGATGTCCGCTTCGCGGTTCAGCACGCGGTGGAAGATATCCTGGTGGGAACCCTTACGCGACGTCGTGTCCATGTCCATGCGGACGATCCGTGCGTCCGGAAACCGCTCCTTCAGCTCCTCCTCGACGCGCTGGGTGCCGACGCCCCGGTATCCGATCGACCTGGAACGGCACTTGGGGCAGACCTCCGGCGCCTCGTCTCTATGGTCGCAGTAGTGGCACCGCATGAACAGGCTGTCGGCGTGGTAGGTCATCGTCACGCTGCAGTGGGGACAGGACACGGACAGTCCGCAGTCGTAGCACTGGACGAAGGGAGAGAATCCGCGCCGGTTCAGGAAGAGGATGATCTGCTCCTGCCGGGCGAGGCGGTCCTTGATCCGGTCGGCCAGGGGAGCGGAGAAAATCGAAAAGCGGCCCAGCCTCCGCTCTTCCCGCATGTCCACGATCCGCACGCCCGGCAGGGGGCGCCGGTCCACCCGCTCGGTCAGGCGGCAGCATTCGAATTTGCCGGTCTGCGTATTGGCGTAGGTCTCCAGGGAAGGCGTTGCGCTGCCCATGACCGTCACGGCATTTACCGTGCGCGCCCGGACGACCGCCACGTCCCGCGCATGATAGAGCGGGGGGTCGTCGAACTGCTTGTAGGACGGTTCGTGCTCCTCGTCGATGACGATCAGGCCGAGATCGGACAGCGGCGCGAACACGGCGGACCGTGCGCCGACGACGATGCGGTAGTCCCCGGCGCGGGTCCGCCGCCAGGAGTCGTATCGCTCCCCCGGGGACAGGCCGCTGTGCAGGACGGTCACGAGATCGCCGAAATGGGTGCGGAACTGCCGCACGGCCTGCGGGGTCAGGGCGAGTTCCGGCACGAGCACGATGGCCGACCGGCCCGCTTCAAGGGTCTTTTCTATGGATTTTACGTAGACGTGCGTCTTCCCGCTGCCGGTGACGCCGTAGAGCAGCAGGGACTTGAACGCGCCCTGGCCGATGGCGCCGTGGATCGCCCGAAGTGCTTCGGCCTGCTCCGCCGTAGGATCGACCTTTACCGGGGAGGGCAGCTCGGCGTCCCGGTAGGGGTCGCGTATGGCCTCCACCTCCCGGAGCGACACCAGGCCCTTTTTCTCCAATCTCCGCACCACGGCCCGTTCGATCCGGCCCAGGTGGCGGAGCTGCTCCGTGGTCAACCGTCCGCCGTGCCGCGCCAGGAGATTGATGCAGCTGGCCTGCCGGGTCGCCCGGGGGATCAGCCTGGTCACGATCCGGTCCGCCTCTTCCTTCGGCGGGATCAGTTCGACCCAGGTCTCGTACCGGATGCCCGGACCGGTGCCGGTTTCTCCGATCGAAATCGTGACCAGGCCCTTCGCTTCGAGGCCGCGAAGGGCCGCGAAGGGTTGCCGGACGCGGGTCTTACGCCGGAGGCTCGACAGGGTGACGGCGCCCTGTTCCGGAACCTGGGCGAGCAGTTCGGCCTGCCGGGGCGCGGCGCGGCGGAGCCGGTCCATGCACTCGGGAGGACACGGTTCTTCCCGGCTGACGATCTGTTCGCTTTCCGACAACATGCCCGCGGGCAGTGCGGCCTTGATCGCTTCGCCCCACGGGCAGAGATAGTACCGGCCGATCCACTGCGTGAGGTCGAGCAGCGAGGCATCAAGCACCGCCTCGCTGTCGAGGACGTCCAACAGCGGCCGGTAACGCGGCACGGGACAGGTGTCCGAGAGCGCCGTGATAACGCCGGTCATCCTGCGGTTCGTGAAGACGACGGACACCCTGCGACCCGGCAGGGCCGTGTCGAGGAGATTGTCAGGAATGCTGTAAGAGAATACCTGGTCGACCGGTAGAGGGAGGGCTATTTCGGCAAACCGGACGGAAGCCGCCATAGGCTGTAACCGCCGTTTCAATAAACCCGGTAGAGCTGATACCTGCCATAGCCGTCGAAATCGACGAAGACGAAACTACGGCTTATGTTGTTGTAATGCCATACCTGGTACGGATGGGAGAAGGACCGGTCCCAGGTATGCCGCTCTATCTCGTCCGGCGGACCATAGACGATATAGACCCGGCCCTGGTCGCTGCGCCAGCCTTTCCGGAGTCCGTCGTCGAAGTTCTCGTTCGCGTACGCGATCCGCCGGTAATAGGTGATCATGTGCTCGTTCCGGTCCGTTCCCGGCGTGGGGTCCCGGCGTTTCCAGAACGTTTCCAGGGCGACTTTCTGTTCTCCCGCCGGCGCGTCCCTGTACTTCTTCAGCGTATCCAGCTCGTCGTTCTTGGCGATGTACCTCAACTGCTCGGTGATCTCGCTGAAGTTCTTTGCTGTCGTCAGGGGCAGCAGGAACTGCCAGGTGATGTGGAATTCCGATTCGGCTTTCGCCCGGTTTCGAACGGCGCGGTCATCGACTTCGATCTCGAGGGTGTACACCCCCTGGGGCAGGTCGCTGGTATCGAACCGGCCGCTGTACGCGCCGATATGGCCCTGCCGTTCCAGGGATTCCTCCCGTTCCAGCATCACCTTGCCCGACGGCGACTTGATCTTGTATACCACCGACAGCGGCTGTTGCGCCTCCCCGGCCGCGTCCGAGTACACCTCGTAGTAGATGTACATGTCGGTATGGTCTTCGCCGAAGGCCCGGGTCAGGTTGGGTACGATCCGGATGCCCCTGCGTTCCAGGCCGACATTGGAGGACCCTTCCAGGACCAGTCCGGCGAACTGAATGTCGCTTACGCTCAGCCGGTCCTTGTAGTAGTCGGGCACCTCGAAGGGCCTGGCCATGTCGTGCTGGCTGCCGGTATCCTGGTCGTAGAGCTTGATCTCGAGGTCGTACTTGCCCGGGGGAAGGTAGGTGGTGTACAGCTTGGCGCGGGAATGGTCCATCACCCGCATCTCGACTTCCGTATCCACCAGGACCGAGTCCCGGATGGTCTCGGCGGTAACCTGGTAATCGTCATCGTCGATCACGATCAGCGAGAGTTCGAAACGGGCGGCGTAACGGTCCCCGGCCCTGACGAAACTGAACAGTTCGTTTGAAAGGCGGTAGTAGCAGTCGACACGCGTGCTGTCCACTGTATCGCCGCGCGAGGTGACGATGTCCACCACGGCGAGACTCGGGTTGATCCTGCCCGATTGATCGGGAACGCGGTCCGCCGGAGCAGCCGGAGCAGCGAGCACTGTCATGGCCGGCACCGCGAGCAGCATCGCGAGCCCTGAGAACACCTTGATCCACCTTCCAGCGCCGATCATCGAACCTCCACTGCGGACAAAAATGGCGCGCGGCCTTGCCGGTGCGGACCTCGATTGCAAACGCCCGCCAAAGCGCCTTCCCTGGTGCCTTGATAGAGTTGTGTCGGGGTTTACATTGCAATATATTTGCATTTCGTCGACCGGCAAAAGCATTATTTGCATCCGAGCGCGTCGCGCATTCGCGTGATCGTTCCTTATAGTATTGAATACAAATCCATCGATTCAGTTCCCCGTATCGGCCTGCTCTTCGGCGAAACGGTCGTGACGGTTCATTGGTAAACGAGGTCCGCAGCATAGAGATCCGCAGCATGAAGAAAGGACGTAAGTGTGCCTAAAACGAAGGTCGGTTTCATCGGTGGGGGCGGCATCGCCCGCGAACACATGCAGCACCTGTCCGCAATGGACGACGTGGAATTGGCGGCAGTCTCCGACATCAGCGGCGCCGCCCTGGATGCCTGCCGGGAAACGTACGGCATTCCCCACTGTTTCGAGGACTACCGGGAATTGCTGGAGATGGATTCGATCGACGCGGTCACCGTGGGCACGCCGAACAGCGTCCATTGCGAACCGACCATCGACGCGCTGCGGGCCGGCAAGGACGTCCTGGTGGAGAAACCCATGGCCATCACGGCGGAGGAAGCCGCGGAAATGGTTAAGGCAAGCCGGGACACGGGCCGCATCCTGGTGATCGGTTTCCAGCACCGGTTCGCGCCCGAGGCCCGGATGCTCAAGCGCTTCATCGACCGGGGGGAGTTCGGGAAGATCCTGTACGGTCGATGCCTGGCCCTCCGCCGCCGCGGGATTCCGAACTGGGGTGTATTCGGCCGCAAAGACCTTCAGGGCGGAGGCGCGTTGATCGATATCGGTGTGCACATGATCGAAGCGGCCCACTATCTCATGGGTTCTCCCCAGCCCGTAAGCGCCTTCGGGAGCGCCTACACCTACCTGGGAGACCGGCCCAGCGACACGGTTTCCATGTGGCCCGACTGGGATCACGAAACGTACTCGGTCGAAGACCTGGCGGTGGGGATGATCCGTTTCGACAACGGCGCCACGCTCTCCGTGGAGGCTTCCTTCGCGGCACATATCGGGAAGGGAGAATGGACGTTCTCGCTGATGGGCGAAAAAGCCGGCGGCCAGTTCAGTCCGCCCCGGGTCTTCAAGGACCAGTCCGGCACCATGATCAACATCAAGCCGGACTATCTGCCCGATATGGATGGTTTCCGCTTCAAGATGGAACATTTCATCGACTGCGTGCGGACCCGGAAACCGTCCGAGGCGCCGGGTGAGCACGGCCTTCTCGTGCAACAGATCCTGAACGGCATATACCGGTCCGCCGAGACGGGCCGTGAAGTGCCCATAGCGCCCTTGATCTGAGCCTGTTGAAATACCGGGAGGATATGCGTTGTTCACCGACGATCAGTGGTCCTGCTGGGACGAAAACGGCTACGTGATCATACCCGATGCCGTACCCGCCGCTCACCTGGAAGCCACGATTTCGGCCATCGCCGCGTTCCTGGACCTGGACCCCTCCGATCCGGAGACCTGGTACGCCGATCCGCCCCGCCGGCTCGGATTCGTCGAAATGTACCATCACCAGGCCATGTGGGACAACCGGCAGCATGAGCGGGTGTACGAGGCGTTCAAGACCCTGTGGAACGAGGAGAAGCTGTGGGTAAGCATCGACCGGGCCAACATGACGCCGCCGGAACGGGAAGACTGGCCGCACGGGTTCAAAGAGTCACTGATTCACTGGGATATGGACACGTCGGTCCATTCGGAGACGTTCAAGGTCCAGGGCGTGCTGTACCTGACCGATACGGACGTCAACCAGGGCGGCTTCCAGTGCGTACCGGGGTTCCACAGGCGGATTTTCGATTGGGTGAAGACTCAGCCTCCCGACCGCGATCCCATGCGGCCGGACATGACCGGACTGGAACCGGTCGCCATCCCAGGCAAGGCCGGCGACCTGCTCATCTGGCACAGCCTGCTGCCCCACGGGAACAGCCGCAACACCTCCGAGCGGCCCCGCTGGTGCCAGTACATTTCCGCGAGCCCGAGCGCGGAGGACAACGAGAACCTCCGGCAATACCGCATCTCGCTCTGGAAGAACCGCATGAACCCGGACGCCTTCCCGGGCGATCCGCGCGGCGTCGAGCGCAGGAGCGGTCCCGCGCGCCTCACCGCGCTGGGACGAAGGCTGCTGGGCCTGGACCGCTGGGCGTAATCCGAACAGGACCTAGTCCTTGTTCCCGCCGCAGGACTCCCGGACGATGAGGCGGGAGCGGAGCGTGACCTGCTCGGTCGTATCTTCTCCGCCGATCTTGCGCAGCAGCAGATCCATCGCTGTCCCGGCTATTTCCTGGTAGGGAACGGCCATCGTGGTCAGTGCGGGCGACAGGTAGGCCGATACGTCAATATCCCCGAAACCCACCACGGCCACGTCTTCCGGTATTCGAAATCCCCCGTCGCGCAGGCCGCGGCACACGCCGATCGCCGTGTAGTCATCCCTGCAGAGCAGCGCGGTGAACCGGTCCCGCAGATTCAGTCCCTGGATATAGCCGCCTTCGCCGCGGCTGCCCAGGGGCGGGATGATCTCATGGGCCAGGTCGTTGTCCCCCATCGCCCTGCAGTAACCTCTTCCCTTGGACGAAACCGGGCTTTCGAGGTCCAGGTTCCGGCCAATGTACCCGATCCTCCGGTGGCCCAGTTCGATCAGGTGGTTCGTCGCGTGATAGAAGTCGGCCTCGAGATCCAGCACGACACCGCTGATATGCTCCGTGGGATAGTGGTACGTCACCACGGGTATGTGGTTTCGCACCATGTCCCTTATCCGATCCGACTCCCCCCGGTCGCCCCGCGTGTTGATCAAAAGCCCGTCCACGCCTCTTGAGATCAACTGCCGGATCTGCATGCCCTGGTCGTCCTGCGAAGACCGGGAAGTCCGGTTCACGGCCATGCCCATCAGCAATTGATAGTGCTCGCGCTCGGCCGCCCTGAGAATCTGTTCCGTCTGGTTTCCGTAGGTTTCAAGGGAAATCTGGTAGGTGAGCAGGCCCAGCGTGCCCGTCTTGCCCGTTACGAATCCCTGCGCCATCAGATTGGGCGTATACTGCATCTCGTCCGCGGTCTGCTTCACGAGCATCCGGGTCTTCTCGCTGACGAGATAGGCCGCGCTGCGGGACAAGGCCCGCGAGACCGTGGAGTGGGAGATCCCCAGTCTTTGCGCAATGTCCTTGATGGTGACCTGCTTGACTCTCATGGACCGATCCGATCTAACCGAGGGCCGATCTTGCACTGCCTGTAATCCCACGCCGGAACGGGCCGGCCGAAACGGGCCGTGACCGCGCAGGAAACCAGAACGGCCGGGTCAGGACGTGAACGCACGGGTTGGGATGACGAAACGCGTTTTCGAATCAGTACGATAGCGGAGAAAGACACCACCCATAAAGATAAAATGGGGCGGTTCCGTGTCAAGGACGTTGAGATTGCGGCGGGAAGGACGGTTTGCGGCAGTGGAACGGTCGGCGGGGGAAGGACGATTTGCGGCGGTACTCCAGGCTGCGGAAAAGGTTGGCCGGCGGCGGAAGGACGGGCGGCGACCGGAAGGACGGCGGCGGCGAAACCCCGGACCCCACGCGGGTCACCACGGCATCGCGGCGGGGTCCACGGCGCCGGATCCACAGGATTCCCGTACGATCAGATTGGACGCCAGCACGATCTGACACGCTACCTCCCGGCCCTCGAGAATCTTCACCATCAGTTCCATCGCCGCGCGCGCGATTCCCCTGGTGGGCGTTGACTGCGTCGTAAGCGCGGGCGTCACGAATGCCGATACGTCCGAATCACCACTGCCCACGACGGCCACGTCGTCGGGCACGCGGATCCCCGATTCGCCCAGGCCGCGGTATACGCCGATGGCCGTGTAGTCGCTGCAGCACAGGAGGGCGGTGAACCGGTCCTTTACCTCCCTGGACAGCCGATAGCCGGATTCCGTCTGCTGGCGGCCGACGGGCAGGCAAACGGGGTGGAGGCCGTGTTCGGTCATGGCCTTGAAATACCCCCTGCCCCGGGCGGCTTCATGGCCGGGGCCTTCCCAGTTCTCGCCTAGGAACCCGATGCGCCGGTGGCCCAGCGCGATCAGATGCTCCGTTGCCCGGTGGAATCCCGCCGCGAAGTCCAGCACCACGCCGGGGAAGCCCCGGGCGGGATAGTGAAAAGTCACCACGGGCACCTGGTCGTCGACTGCGGACAGGATACGTTCCGACTCTCCCTCGTCGCCCATGGTCTGGACCAGGAGTCCGTCAATACCGCTTGATATGAATTGCTCCATCTGCGCGGCCTGGCCGGTCTCCGGGGACAAGGCGCCCCATTCGGCGGACATGCCCACGAGGAGCCGGAAGTTCCGTTCGTCCGCGGCACGCAGAAAGCTTTCGATCTGCGTGCCCGCCTGCTCCTGGCAGCTTTCGCCGGCCAGCAGGCCCAGCGTACCCGTTTTTCCCGTGGCAAATCCCTTGGCCATCAGGTTGGGCCGATAGGAAAACTCCTCGGCAACCTGTTCAACTCGCCGGCGGGTTACCTCGCTCACCATGTGCGACTTGCTCCGGGACAGGGCGCGAGAGACCGTGGTGTGGGAGACGCCCAGTGTTTTCGCGATGTCCTTGATCGTCACCCGCTTCTTTCTCATCGGCCCTTCCGCACCGGTTTCCCGGACGTGTTCCGGGTAGCCGGTTACCCGACCGAAGGCCGGGACCAACGCCCGTTTTTGATAGCTTAAGCAGCGAATTACACACGTTTGCAAAACCGAATTTGGCAAGGCCTGGTGCAGGTGTCAATCAGTTTTTTCTACGGTGTGGTCTTATCCCGCGCCGCAGGATTCCCGGACGGAAAGATGGGGAGTGAAGACGCTCCGCCGCGGGCCGGGGCGGCCGCGGATCTGGTGAAGGATGTCCTGTACCGCCCGGGCGGCCATATCCTCGAACGGGATGGAAAGCGTAGTCAGGGATGGCCTGACGTAAGCCGAGACCTCGTTGTTTCCGAATCCGGTTACCGCCATGTCGCCGGGAACCCGCACGCCGGATTCGATCAGTCCCCTGCAGACGCCGAGGGCCGTGTAGTCAGAGCAACATGCAATGGCCGTATACCGTCCGTGCAGCGCCCTGCCCAGATTGTATCCGGACCGGGCGCTTCCGATTTCGACAGGAACGATACGAGGCGTCAGTCCGTGCCTGCGCATCGCGCTGCGGTAGCCCTTTACATGGGACCGAGGACCGCCCGAGCCGATCGGGTCTTCGCCCAGGAAACAGATCCGTTCATGGCCGAGCCCGATGAGATGCTCGGTGACCGCCTGCATGCCCGGGGCCGGGTTCAGGAGAACACTCGAGACATCGTTGACGGCGTATCCAAAGGCCGCGACGGGCAGTTTGCCTCCCGCGGAATGGACGATCCGGGCCGACTCGCTTTCATCGCCGAGGGCCTGGACCAGGATGCCGTCCACGTCGCGGGCCTTCAGATGCATGAACTGATCGACCTGTTCGGCCTGTGCGGACCGTTCCGCACTTTCTGTTTTCCCGGAAGACGCGGTCCGGCTCGACACCGCCGCGACCAGCACCTGGTAACCTTCTCGAACCGCGGCCTGCACCAGGTGGTCGATCTGCCTGCCGGTGAATTCCTGGCCGATCCGGTTGGTCACCAGCCCCAGGACGCCTTCCGTACCCTGCACGAAAGCCTGGGCCAGGAGATTTGGCGAATAGTCCATCTCCGCCGCGGTCCGTCTCACAAGCAGACGCGTCTGTTCCTTTACAAGGTGGGACATGCGGGGAGACAGTGCCCGGGAGACCGTGGAATACGAAATGCCCAGCCGCCTGGCGATGTCCTTGATCGTGACCGGCCTGTTCCTCACGGGTCTGGCTCCCGTGGCTGTGCGCGGCACACGACGGCGGGCTGAATCAATGCCTTGTCCATCCAGCGCACACGTGTGTATAGGCGGCCGTGACGATACGCTGGTTCATGGATAGTGTATCTCGAGTGCATTTGCGGTGATCCGGATCTTAAGGTGTGGATAAGCGGTGTGGGTATCCTGCGAAAAGTAGGTATCTGCCGGGACGCTTGTCAAGCGGCAAGGTGGGCACGCGCCCGACCGGCCGGCCCGTGGTCCGCTGGGAATAAAACTGTGGCGAACCTTTCCCGTTGGATGGTATCTTCCTTCCTGTGAAACCCGATTCATCCAGTCCTTTCCAGCTCGAAACCGAACTCAGACGCGATCTGGGCGTGGTATCCGCCACGACCATCATCGTCGGCGGCATTATCGGTTCCGGCATCTTCGGCGCGCCGGCGGGCATTGCCCAGCAACTCGGCAACCCCGGCCTGTTCCTCCTCGTATGGATCCTGGGCGGCGCGCTGGGTTTCGCCGGAGCCCTGTGCTTCGCCGAGCTCGGTACCATGATGCCGCGGAGCGGCGGGCAATTCGTCTACCTGAACGAGGCCTTCCCGCCCATCATCGCCTTCCTCTACGGATGGGTGGAGTTCGTGCTGCTCCAGAGCGCCGGCATGGCCGCCATCGGCGCCATATGCACCAGCTACATGGGGTACTTCATCCCGGCGATCTCATCTCAGATCACCGTGCTGGAACTCGGCCCCCTGAACATCTCTTCCCAGCAGGTCGCCGTCTGGGCGCTGATCCTGTTCCTCTGCTATGTCAATTACGTCGGCGTTCGTTTCGGCGGACTGGTGATGAACCTGACGACCTTCGCCAAGGTAACGGCCCTGGTCGGCCTGGCGCTGCTGGCCGCCTGGATCGGCGGAAACGGCGAACACTTCGTGCCGCTGGTGCCGCCGGACATTGACTTCAGCATCCTGGCCGTGCTCGGACCGGCGATGATCGGCGGGCTCTTCGCCTACCAGGGCTGGGTCAACACCAACATGGTCGTGGGCGAGGTGAAGGATCCCCAGCGTATCCTGCCCCGGGTGATCTTCTTCGGCCTGGGCCTTTGCACCCTCGTATACCTCGCGGTCAACTGGTCCTACCTGTACGTCCTGAGCATCGACGAAATCGCGGCCTCCGAGCGCGTGGCGGCCGACGCGGCAAGCCGGCTGATCGGCCCCGTGGGCGCGTCGCTGATCTCGGCGGCCGTCATGATTTCGACCTTCGGCACCATGAACGGCACCATGATCATCACCCCCCGGATCCCCTATGCCATGGCGAGAGCGGGCCTGTTCTTCAAGTGGTTCACCCACGTGCACCCCCGGTACCGGACGCCGTCCCGCGCCGTCGTGGCCGTGTCGATCATGGGTTTCGTGTGGACCTTCCTGGGCGGCTTCCAGGCCATCATCAACGCCTTCGTCTACATCGTCTACCTGTATTACGGTCTCAACGTCCTCGCCCTCATCGTGCTCCGTCGCAAGCATCCGGACGCTCGCAGGCCGTACAAAGTCCCCGGCTATCCCTACGTGCCGGTGCTGTTCCTGGTGGTGGTGGCGTGGGTCGTGGTGACGGTCGTCACCCAGAATTTCCTGCAGGCGCTGCCCGGACTGGGATGCCTGGGCCTGGGGGCCGTAGTTTACCTGGTCTGGTTCCGTAAAGCCTGACGCTGATCAGGACCCGGGACACCCGCGACCCGCCGCGCCCTCTTCCTTTCCCTACCCCGACGAGCACTTTTACCCCGACGGGCGCTTTTCCGCTTTGAATCCGGCCGCAAACAGGATCAGGACCAGTACGACCAGGGCGGCGGGCAGGATCCAGAAAACCTGCCAGTCCGACAGGCTGAGGCTCCCCGTCGATCCAAGAAAGGCATTGTAGACCCGGCCGGCGATCTGGGCGCCGATCAGCATGCCCAGTCCGCTGGAAACGAGGACGAACAGCCCCTGGGCCTGTCCGCGGTTCGCGGGCGTCGCCTGCTGGTCCATGTAGACGTGGGCGGTCACGAAGAAAAAGTCGTAGCAGATGCCGTGTAGGATGATCCCCGTAACGATCAGGGTCCACAGGGCGTCCGGCGCGCCGAGGGAGAACAGCCCGTACCGTATGATCCAGGCGACCATGGCGATCAGCAGCATCCGCTTCACGCCGAGCCGCCGGAAGAAGAAGGGCATGCACAGCATCAGGAACACCTCGGAAAACTGGCCCAGGGTCTGCGTGCCCGCGATGTTCGTGAATCCCGTCGCGCCGAGGTAGATCTGCGTGAAGTTGTAGTAGAAGGCCAGCGGGATGCAGAGGAGCAGGGCGCTCAGAATGAACAGGTAGAACGACCGGCTTCCCAGTTCCTGCAGGGCGTCCAGCCCGACCACAGACCGCAACGACGCCTTCCTCCCCGCGGCGGCCGGCGGCGTCCGACCGAGCGTGAAGCTGTACAGCCCCATGACCACGCCGGCTGCCCCGGTCGTGTAGAGCGGCCAGGCCGTCTCTTCGGGAATGACCCCGCCCGTGAACAGCCCAAGGACGAAGCTGATGAAGAGACCCGCGGCGATCCAGCCGACCGTGCCGAACACCCGGATCAGCGGATACTGCGCTTCCCGGTCCTCGATCCGGTGAAACGTGATGGCGTTCACCAGGCCCAGGGTCGGCATGTAGCAGATGTTGTAGGCCAGCAGGAGGAGGATGAAGAGGAGCGGCGAATCCACGGCCCCGGGAACGAGCAGCATGACGCCGCCTGCCAGAATGTGCAGCCAGCCGAGGATCCGTTCCGGCGCGAAATAGCGGTCCGCCACCAGGCCCAGGAAGAAGGGAGAGATGATCGCGGCCACCGGATTTACCGTGTAGGGCCAGTGGGTCAGGTCTCCCATCCCGTGGGCGCTCATGTAGACGGCGATCGTCGTGAACCAGGCCCCCCAGATGAAGAACTGGAGGAACATCATGAGACAAAGGGATGGGGACATGGAATCCTGGTTTTATGGGCCAGTCCGGGCCGCCTGGTTTGCCGGTGCCGCCGGTGCCGCCGGGCAGACCGGGACGCGGCCAGCGGTGGACACCGGGACTACCTGCCGACCTTGTAGCCGTAGCCTACGGCGATCCACGCCTTGACCGGCTGCTGCCGCAAGGTGGCGGGATGATACCGGGAAGCGAAGATCTTCTGGAGCAGCAAATCGTCGATCTCGGCGTATCCTGTTGATTCGATCATGGTGGCGTCCACGACCTCCCCCTCTTCATCGATCAGCAGCTCGAACCGGACGATGCTGTCCTTCACGTGGCGAAGGTTCCGCGGGATTTCCCTCCGGGAGATGCTCATGTTGAGCCGGCGCGGTATGGGCGGCGTGTCGTATTTCCACGTGCCGTCGCCGCCGTCGCCGAGGCCGCCCGTACCGCCGCTCCCGGTTCCTCCCTCGACGCCTCCCACAACGCCCGATCCCGCCATGCCGGTCTCGTCGCCGGGTTCGCTTTCGGTATCCATGGCGACGGCCACGGCTCTTTCCATCTCCTCCTGGGAAGCGATCTCGTGCTCTTCGGCGATCAGGCTGTCGTCGATCGGTTCGGGTATCCCCACGACCACGGGAACGGGCACACCCTGGCTCATGATATCGTCACCGGGATCCTCCGGCGGCTCGAGCCGTCCGGGACGGCCACCACCCTGCTCCGACGTGAGCAGCCTGGCCGGATCGATGAGGTCGATCAGGTGATCGGGATAGGGCAGGATCTCGAGCTCCACCATGGGCTCGAAGTCGATCCGGCTGTAGATGTATATGCCACCTGCGGCGAAGAAATGCAGGAAGGCGGCGAACCAGACTCCGGCGCCGAGAAACCGGCGCGAGAACCGCTTTAGCGGGTGGGGAACCAGATCCTCGACCTCGTACCGATCCAGGTACCGTCCGATCCGGTTTGCGTACTGTGCGGACCACGCGAACCATGCGGTCCGTTCGGACCGTGCTGACCGCTCAAATCGCCTGTTCATGGGAGGTCATCTCGGGGGGCGGCCACGAAGGCCCGACGGGAGAAAACTGACTGCTCGGTTTATGCCCATAAGTTCCACCGCGCCAGTCGTACTGTCAAGGTTTTTGCCCGCATCGAAGGGGTGCTGCGACCCCGCTGGATGCTGCCATAAAACGCTTGACAGGGACCCACCCCGGTTTCATCATGCCTTACGTTTTCAGGTTCGTCCCGCCTTGCCGGGTGAACCGGTATCCGCTGCGGTTTCCACGAATTCACGACGGTGTTCATCCCACGGTCATCCGGACCGGGCGTCACGGGTGGCCGTGATGCCGTTTACCGGACGGGGATCATGCTCATGAGCGTTCCGACGACTGGAATGAAACGCATCCTGGCCGGCCTGCTGCTCTGCGGTCTCTTCGGCGGACCGGGCGGACCGGGCGGACCGGGCGGACCGGGCGGACCGGGCGGACCGGGTGGCCTTGCCATCCTGGGCGTCCCCGGCGAACCAGACGGCCAGGTCCACGCCCAGGAAGAGGGAATCACCCTGGAGATGACCACGGAAGCGGGGACCATCGAAATCTTGCTCGATCCGGTCCGGGCGCCGGTTACCGTGGCGAATTTCATGCGGTACGTGGATGCCGGACAGTACAACGGCGGGGTGTTCCACCGGACGGTGACCATGGACAACCAGCCGAACAACGATGTGAAGATCGAGGTGATACAGGGCGCCGTAAACCCCGATTACCGGGACGACAGCTATCCGCCCAACAGCGGATTCGATCCGATTCCCCTCGAACGGACCTCCACGACCGGACTGAAGCACGTCGACGGGGCCATCTCCATGGCGCGCATGGGGCCCGACACGGCAACCTCCGGGTTTTTCTTCTGCATCGGCGACCAGCCCGAACTGGATTTCGGCGGCAAACGCAATCCGGACGGGCAGGGATTCGCCGCCTTCGGCCGCGTGACCCGGGGCATGGACGTGATCCGGAAGATCCAGATGTCCCCCCGCGAAAACCAGCGTCTCATGCCGCCGGTCGTGATCACCAAAGTAGAGCGAAAGACCAGGTAGGCAGCAACGACAGGATAACCACGGACGGGACAACCTCGGACAGGAGGAGCGCTTCATGGCCGATCGCGTTGAGCGGCCGGAATCCTTTTTCGGCTTCCGGCTCGGCGACGACCGCAAGATGGCCCGCTGGGACCGCATCGCGGAGTATTTCTACCTGCTGAACCAGCAGAGCGAGGACATCCGCGTGGTCAACCTGGGTCCTACCACGGAGGGCAACCCCTTCCTGATGGCCATCATCACCTCCGCGGAGAACCAGGCCAGGCTGGAGGAGCTTCGGGAGGTCAACGGGCGGATCGCCGATCCGAGGGGCCTTTCCAATATCGAAATCGACGGCCTGGTGCAGGAAGGCAAGGTCATCGTCTGCCAGTCCATGAGCCTCCACGCCAATGAAATCGCCGCGACGCAGATGGCGCCTCAGCTTGCGTACAACCTGGTGACGGGCGAAGACGAGGCCACGAAGCACATCCTGGAAAACGTGATCTTCCTGATGGTGCCCTGCTTCAATCCAGACGGGCAACTCATGGTGACCGACTGGTACAACGAGCACCTGGGCACGGACTACGAGGGATGCGACCTGCCCTGGCTGTATCACCGGTACTGCGGCCACGACAACAACCGGGACGCCTTCATGCTGAACCTGGTGGAATCGAAGTACATGGCCCGGATCATGTTCCAGGACTGGCATCCCCACGTATTCCAGGACCACCACGAAATGGGCGGCTATCAGCCCCGCCTGTTCGTCTGCCCCTATTGCGAACCCATTCATCCCCACGCCGACCCGCTCGTATGGCGCGAGATCAACTGGTACGGGGCCCACATGGTCTACAAGCTGGAGGAAGCGGGCCACCAGGGCGTCATCAGCGGCGCCATGTTCCCGGCCTGGTACCATATGGGGTTTCACTGGCTCGGCAACTACCACAACATCGCGAGCCTGCTTTCCGAAACGGCCCAGGCGAAACTGGCCAGTCCCCTCTACGTGCATCCCCATCAGCTCAGGGGCGAGGACGGAAACACCCTGCACACGCTGCCCCATTACAAGCCGCAGACCAATTTCCCGAATCCATGGCCGGGGGGCTGGTGGCGGTTGCGCGACATGGTGGACCAGCAGCTCGTCGCCGCCACCGGAATCATGGATATCGCGGCACGGTGCCGGGAAACGGTGCTGCGGAACGCCGTGCAGAAGGCCCTGCATCAGACCCAGAGGGGCCGGGAAGACGATTCCGCGGGTTTCTTCATCCGCCCTGACCAGCACGATCCGGCGGTCGTGACCCTCCTCGTGAACGCCCTGCTTCGCCAGGGCATCGACGTGCAGCGAACCCGGACCCGGGCGACGGTGGGAAGCCGGGTCTATCCCGCCGGTACCTGGTTCATTCCCAATGCCCAGCCCAAGCGCGGCGTGGTCAAGACGCTGCTGGAGCGGACCTTCTGGCCGGACGACGCCTGGGCGCGCAAGGCCGACGGCTCCCCCACCAGGATCTTCGACACGACGACGGACACGCTGGCGGAGATGATGGGCGTCCGCGCAGAACCCGCGGATGTGCCCCACGCAGCCCTGGACGTGGAAGCCCTGAACCTGGATGCCGTGACCGAACCGGCGCCGGCGAACGGTGCGGTGACCGGCGACGGCGCGCACGGCATGGCCATCGACCCCCGTTTTAACGCCGCCTTCGCCGCAGTCAACGCGGCGCTCGTTGCGGGCGCGGATGTCTGCCGTGCCACCGGCCCCGTGTCCGTGGGCGGCCAAGGCATGTCGCCCATGCCGCCCGGCGCCTTTATCGTCAGCGGGATCGACCAGGCGAGGTCCGAGGAGATCGTCCGGGATGCCGGCGCCGCGGGCTACCGCCTCGAAGATCCGGTGGAAGGCGAACCCGTCGGGCCGCCGCGCATCGCCATGTACCAGCGGTACTGGGGCGGCAACATGCCCGAAGGCTGGACCCGCATGACGCTGGAGCAGTCGGGTTTTTCCTACCGCTCCGTACGGGACGCCGATATCCGGGACGGCCTCAGCAACCTCTGCGACGCGTTCATCCTGCCCGACGACACGATGGACATGATGGCCGGCACGGAACAGGAGATCGAAAGACGCCTGAAGACCGTGCCCCAGCCCGAAAAGTACCGCAGCGCCCTGGGCGAATCGGAAATCGAGGCCATCGGCGCCTTCGTGGAGAAAGGCGGCACGCTCGTGGCCGTCGGCCGCGCGTGCCAGTTTCCCATCGAGAAGTTCGGCCTCCACATCACCGACGTAACGGCCGGACTGCCGGAAAGCGCGTTCTTCTGCCCCGGTTCCACACTGCGGATCCGGGTCGACAACACCCACCGGCTGGGATACGGCATGCCGGAGCGGGCCCTGGCCATGCACCGCGGCAGTCCCGTGTATTCAATCAACCCATCGCACTTCAACGACCGGTACGAGGTGGTTGCCGCCTATCCCGAGAAAGACGTGCTCGAGAGCGGGTGGCTGATCGGCGAGGAACACATCGCCGGCAAGCCCGCCATGATCAGCGTGCGCCACGGAGAAGGCCGCATCGTACTCTACGGGTTCCAGGTCAATTTCCGCAACCAGACCCACGGCACCTTCAAGCTGCTCTTCAACGCGTTGTACGGGAGCTGACGCGCAAGCGAGCGGAGAGGACAGGCCCACCCCATGCCCATCGTCGATTTTCACAACCACGTCTATCCGCCCCGGTACGTCGAGGAGATCCGGAAGGGTCCCAGCGCGTACACCGTGACCGATGACGAAGACGGCAACCCGGTCCTGCACTCTCCCGGCGACTACAACATCCTGGTGCCCGGCCACCGGCTCATGGACGTGCGCCTGGAGGTCATGGACGCGGCCGGCGTAGACACGCACGTCATCACCTTCACGGCGCCCGGTACGCTCATCGAGACGCCGGACCGGTCCGCCGAACTCAGCAGCAGGGTCAATGATCTTTTCGCCGAGATTCAGCAGGCCCATCCGGACCGTCTGCCGGCCCTGGCCACGCTTCCGCTGAACAAGCCGGAGGCCTGCGCCGCCGAACTGGAACGGGCCGTCGGTTCGCTGGGCCTCAAAGGGGCGTGCGTGTACAGCAACGCCAACGGCGTGGCGCTCAGCGATCCGTGCTTCTGGCCCATGTACGAGATCGCGGACGATCGTGAAATGGCCGTCATGATCCACCCCACCTTCCCGCTGGGCGTGGAGGCCATGAAGGACTACATGCTCATGCCCGCCGTGGGATTCCTCATGGATACGACCCTGGCTACGGCCAGCTTGCTCTTCAGCGGCGTAGTGGAACGCTTTCCGAACATACGCTGGGTGCTGGGCCACCTGGGCGGCGCCGTGCCCTACCTCGCCGAGCGCTTCGACCGGTGCTACGAGGCCTTTCCGCAGTGCCGCGCCAACCTGGAGCACCATCCCACCGTCTACCTGAAGAACCAGTTCTACTACGACACGGTCAATTTCGACGTAGACGCGCTGCATTTCGCCCTGGGCTTCGCCGGCACCGGGCGGATCCTGGCCGGGAGCGACTATCCCCACCAGATCGGCAGCATGCCGAAGATGATCGAGAGCATCAACGCGATGGACCTGACCGAAGAAGACCGCACCGCTATCCTGGGAGGGAACGCCGTCCGCCTGCTGGGGTTGTGATCGATCCGCCGCCGGACGAACCGCGCGCGGCAGCGACTCTATCAGTTCGGAAACGGAAATCATGGACCTGAAAATCCGCGGTAAAAGAGCGATCGTCACCGGCGCCAGCCGGGGCATAGGACGTTGCTGCGCGCTGGCTCTGGCCCGGGAGGGCGCCCGCGTGTGCGTCACGGCCCGAAACCGGGACCTGCTGGATGAGGTGGTCCGGGAAATCGAATCGGCGGGCGGTGAAGGGCACGCGGTCACCGCGGACCTGACCTCGCTGGACGGCTGCCGCAGGGTGGTCCTTGAAGCCGCCGACGCCTTCGGCGGTATCGACATCCTCGTCAATTGCGCCGGGGCGGCCCGGGGAGGCGACATCCTGGAGCTTCCCACGGAACAGATCGACGAGGGGTTGGCGCTCAAGGCTCACGGATACCTGCGGATGTCACAACTGGTGATCCCGCATATGCAGGAGAACTGTTGGGGCCGCATCGTCCATATCGCCGGCAACGCGGGAACGAGCCCCGGCCGCGGCAACATACCTCTGAGCGTGGCCAACATCGCCGTCCTCAACAGTACGCGGGCCCTGTCGGACGCGGTATCGGGAGACGGCATCCTGGTCAATGCCATATGTCCCGGAATGACGAACACCAAGCGGGCCCGGGACCTGCAGCAGGTGGAGGCCGACCGGCAGGGGCGCGACGTCGAAGACCTGCTTCGCGAAGCCGGCGAGCGGCTTCCCGCCGGCCGCATCGCGGAACCGGAGGAGATCGCTGCCGTGGCGACTTTCCTCGCGTCCGAACCCTGTTCGTATGTCTTCGGAACCGCCGTCTACATGGATGGAGGGGAGCGCCGGGGCACGCCTTGATACCGGCACACGACCTGTCGTCAATAGCTGTCGTTTCCAATAAAAGGAGAACCATCATGGCTGAGAACACTTCCAAGTCTTTCGCGGCGCATGCGGACGGCGCGGACTGGGTCAAGGGGCTGCGTCCCTATTTCGTGTACCGCGACCTGGGCATGAAGTCCGCCACCGAAGGGCGTGTGATGGCCCACGTCATCCGGGCCGCCCAGTCCTGCGACGGCCCCATGGGCTATCATTCCCACGAACTCGAGTTCCAGATGAACTACCTGCTCAAGGGCTGGGCGCGCATCGACCTGGCGGACGTGGGCGAGATCGAGGTGACCGCGGGCGACGCGTGGTACCAGGCGCCCGGCGTCGCCCATGAGTTGATGGAGTACTCTGACGATTTCGAAGTCATCGAGATCACCATACCGGGTGACTTCCCGACCATCGACGAAACGCGTTAGGACCGGCCATGAACGTGGGATTCATCGGGCTGGGCAACATGGGCAACCCCATGGCCGCCAGCCTCCTGCGGGCCGGACACGCCCTGCGCGTCCACGACCTTGAACAGGACAAGGCCGCTAACCTGCTGGAGGCCGGGGCTGCCTGGGCTTCTTCCCCCCGCGAGGCGGCCTCGGGCGCCGACGCGGTCCTTACCTCGCTCCCCGGTCCCGCCGCGGTAGAGCCGGTCGTCCTGGGCGAGGAAGGCGTGTTCGAAGGGCTCGCGCGCGGAACCATCTATATCGACACCAGCACCGGCGAACCTGAACTCATCCGGCGCATCGCCCGGGAAGGCGCGGCACGGGGGATCGACGTGCTCGACGCGCCTATCAGCGGCGGTGTATTCGGCGCCAGGGACGCTACCCTGACCGTGTTTGTCGGTGGCCCGCAGGCGGTGTTCGACCGGTACGAACCCCTTCTGCGCGGCGTGGGCGAAACGGTCGTCCGCATGGGGGATACCGGCAGCGGCGTCGCGACCAAGCTGGTGAACAATCTCATGATGTTCATCAATTTCATCGGCGCCTGCGAAGGGATGGCCATCGGCGCGCGGGCGGGCATCGATCCGCGTAAGTTAATCGAAGCCATCCGGCCGAGCATGGGCCAGAGCCGGATGATGGAACGGTGCCTTACGCGCTTCCTGGACGACCAGTTACTGTATTCTGCCGTCGACCTGGGGGTAAAGGATATGCACCTGGGCGTAGAGCTCGGCAGGTCGCAAGACGTCCCGTTGGAAATTGCCCCGATGGTCGAGGACCTCCTGAGGCGTTACCAGGACCGGGGGAACGCACAGGCCGACCTCCTGGAGTACGTAGGAGACTACCTGAAGCGGGCGGGCGTCGACCCGTCCGGAAAACCGTGAGGAAAACATGCGCGGAAAAACATCTTCCATGCTGACCGTATTTCTGGTACCGGGCGCCGTCATGCTGGGCGCCCTTCTACCCGAAGCAGCCGTTCCGGACGCCGCCGCAGCGGCCGCCAGCCCGGTTTCGACGGCCGCGAGCACGATCGACGACGCGGCCGCCAGCCCGCAATCCGAGGCCGGGTCGCTCGATATCCAGGGCGCCTGGAAACCGGAATCGTACCGGCTCAAATCCGGACCGGTCCACGAGGTGACCGGCCTGATCGCCTTCACCGAGAAGGACTGGTCGGTCCTCTTCTTCATCGTGACCGACGAGGGCCCGCGGAGGGGATCCGGCGAGGGCGGCACCTACACGCTGGAAGGGGACAAGCTGACTTTCCGCCACCTGTACAACCTCTCCGGCGGCCACGCCGTCGACGGTTTCGAGGCCAGCGAGCTTTCGATGAGGGTGAGGCCGGCGGACGCCGATGACGCGCCTGCCGAGCCCTGCACCATCACGATAGAGGAAGATCTCCTGACCATCTTCTTCCCCAGCGGAAACGAGATGACCTTCCGCCGCAGTTCCCGTTGAAGTGGGGGCCGTCCCACGCCGGCGGGCGAATCCTGCTGCCGGACCGTTCCACGATCTGCGCCAGCCGTCCCACGCTCCGGTCCCACATGTGCCCAACTCTCGCGGCCCGCGCAGACTTCCGGATACGTGCGCTTAAGGACCGGAATCAGTTGACTTGATCGGGTGATCCGGCTTATCTTTGGACGCTGTCATAGAGCCGGATCGATACCCGGAAACCAGTACATGCCATCCGAAGACCTCACCCGAGACATGAAGAGAACCGTCGGCATCGAGGCCGCCCGTATGGTCGGCCCGGGCAACGTGGTCGGGCTGGGCACCGGATCGACGGCGGAGTTTATGATCGAGGAGCTGGGTCGCCGCGTGCGGGAGGAGCGGCTGGACATCGTCGGCATCCCCACCTCCTTCGACGCGTCGGTGTTGGCCCGCGGGAACGGCATCCCGGCGGGCACGCTGGACGACGTGGACCGGGTCGACATCGCCGTGGACGGCGCGGACGAGGTCGATCCCGCGATGAACCTGATCAAGGGCCGGGGTGCCGCCCACCTGCGGGAAAAGATCGTGGACGGCATGGCCGAACGGTTCATCGTCATCGTGGACGAATCGAAACTGGTCGAACGGTTGGGTACGAAAAGCCCCGTGCCGCTGGAGGTCCTGCCCATGGCCGTCCGGCCCGTCATGCGCGCGGTCGAAGCCCTGGGCGGGGAACCCGTGCTCCGGATGGCGGTCCACAAGGACGGACCGGTCATCACGGACCAGGGGAACATGGTGGTGGACGCCCGTTTCGACGGGATCGACGACCCCGGTGAGATGGAACGCGCGCTCAATAACGTACCCGGCATCCTGGAGAACGGCCTCTTCGTCGGACTGGCGACCGAGGTCCTCGTCGGGAGGATATCCGGCGAAGGCAACATCGAAGTGGAAAGAAGAACACGAGCCCGTAAATGAACGATATCGGATACTTCAGCCTCCTGCTCGCCTTCATGACGGCGGCCTACGGCGGCGTGACCAGCGTAGTCGGCGCCCGGGCGCGGAACCCGCAGATGATCGCCAGCGGGGCCCACGGCGTCCTCGCCACCTTCGGCCTGCTGACCCTGTCGTCCATCGTGCTGGTATACCACCTGTACACGGGCAACTTCCAGGTGGAGTACGTCGCCTCCTACACCAGCAGCACCCTGCCCGATTTCTACCGCGTCACCGCGCTGTGGGCCGGACAGAAGGGCTCCCTGCTCCTGTGGGTATGGACCCTGGCCCTCTTCGCGCTGGTGGTGCACCTGACGAACCGGGACCGGAACCAGACGCTGATCCCCTATGTCCACGCGGTGATGATGTCGGTGGTCCTCTTCTTCATCGCCCTGCTCGTCTTCGTGGCCGATCCCTTCGAGCTGCTGCCCTTCGTGCCCGCCGAGGGCCGCGGCCTGAACCCGGTGCTGCAGATGCCGCTCATGATCATCCACCCGCCCATCCTCTACCAGGGCTACGTGGGGACCGTGGTCCCCTTCGCCTTCGCCATGGCCGCGCTGATCACAGGGGAACTGGGCGACACCTGGATACGCACGATCCGCCGATGGACCCTCTACGCCTGGTTCTTCCTCGGTTTCGGCCTGATGCTGGGCGGCCGGTGGGCCTACGTCGAGCTGGGATGGGGCGGCTACTGGGCCTGGGACCCGGTGGAAAACGCGGCGCTCATGCCCTGGCTGACCATCACGGCCTTTCTCCATTCCGTGATGATCCAGGAGAAGAAGGGCATGCTGAAGATCTGGAACTTCATCCTGATCATCCTGACCTTCGGCCTGGTCTACTTCGGCACCTTTCTCACGCGAAGCGGGGTCGTCTCATCGGTGCATTCCTTCACCACTTCGGGCATCGGCCCCTTGTTCCTGGGTTTCGTCGTCGTCTCGATGGTGTTGTCCTTCGGACTCCTGATCAGCCGGCGCCGCGCCCTGAAGGCCCGCAGCGAACTCGACTCCTTCGTCTCGAGGGAAAGCAGCTTCCTGCTGAACAACCTGGCCCTCGTCGGCGTGTGCTTCGCCATCCTGTGGGGGACCATATTCCCCGTGCTTTCCGAGGCGGTCAGCGGGGAAAAGATCACAGTGAGCGCGCCGTACTTCAACCAGATCAACGTGCCTTTGGGCATATTCCTGCTCTTCCTCACGGGCGCGGGTCCGCTCTTCGCCTGGCGAAAGACGTCCGTGCAGAGCCTGAAGCGGCATTTCTCCATACCCATAGCCTGCTTCCTCGCCGCCGCCGCCATCCTGCTCGCCTTCGGCATCCGGCACGTCTACGCCGTGCTTTCCTTCAGCATGTGCGCCTTCGTGGCCGGCGCCATCGGTCTGGAGTTCTACCGCGGAGCCCGCGCGCGCCGGTCGACGAACGAAGAATCCTGGCCCGCGGCCTTCTACCGCCTGGTCATGAGCTACAAGCGCCGGTACGGCGGGTACGTCGTCCACATCGCCATCGTGCTCCTCTTCGTGGGCTTCACGGGGTCGGCATTCAACCGGGAGGAGAATTTCGCGGTCCGGGAGGGCGAGTCGTTCCAGATCAAGAACTACACGCTGGACTTCGATTCCCTCACCGAGACCAACATGGGCGAGTACGTGTCCTACGCCGGCATGCTCCGCCTTTCCGTGGACGGCGAGCCCGTCGTGATGATGGCCCCGGAGAAGCGTCTCTACCCCATACAGGACCAGGTGACTTCGGAAGTTTCCATCTGGTCGACGGTGAATGAGGACCTGTACGTCGTCCTGGCGGAACTGAACGAAACGCTTGACGTAGCTACATTTAAGGTCTACATTAATCCATTAGTAAACTGGGTCTGGATCGGTACGGCGCTGCTTATGCTGGGGACGATCATCCTCTTCCTGCCGGATCGATTCGGACGTAAACCAGGCACACGCGAGCGGCCCGCATAGCCGCGTCGCAGTTTGAGATACGACAACCCGGATGATGCACCGGTAGCTATATATTGTAATACCAGATTGGGTAACTCGATAAGCAGGATGGGGGCGCTCGGGAGGAAGAACGGGCGCATTGGAACACGGATTTCACAAGCAAAACGCATGACCGACACCGTTCCTGGCGAACAGGTGGAATCAGAATCAGTTCAACTTCAGATTTTACTTTGATGAATTATGCACGCACTTTCCCGGCGCCGAAAGGCGAAGGAACTTTCTGAGCGGATATCACTGCAAACGCTTGACGGCAGATCGTCGGGAATACGCGCATAAACGCCCCTTCGGTGGAACGGTTCGAAAGATGCGGGTGCCATCCCTTCCTCGCCCGTAAGCAGAACGCCCCTGCCGGCGAAAGCCGACCCGGTCACCATCCGGTCCGGCGGCCAGCTTATCGACATTAATCCCGGGCTCGACGCCACTGCTCGACGCCACCGCGCTCGACGCCACCGCGCTCGACGCCACCGCGCTCGACGCCACTAAAGGGATAAGCTGCTCTATCGCAGGGGGTGTTGTATGGAATTCCCATTGGAAAACCTGAACGGGTTATTGCTGCCCCTGGCCGCGCTGACCGTGTTTTCCGCTCTCGTCGGGCTGGTCATCGGCATGCTCTGGCGGCGCAGCAAAGCCGGCGAAATGGAGGAAAAGGCCCAGAAGCGCGCCCAGCGCCTTTTCAAGGAAATGGAAGTTCAGCGCCGGGCGGAGATGCTGGAGGAGAAGAGAAAGTGGCACGACGCGCGGGAGGCCCAGGAGGCGGAAATCAACAGTAGGCAGTCCGCCCTGGTGAGCCAGGAGCAGGATATGATGGACCGGGAGAAAGAGTGCGAGCAGCGGTATGACAACCTGAAGGACCGCGAAGATCAGACCAGCCTGCGGGAAGACGAACTGGAAAAGTCGGAAGAGAGGCTGAACGCGCAGGAAGTCCGCCTGAAGGAATCGGCCTCGGAATACCGAAACCGGCTGGAATCCCTGGCCCGGCTGACCTCCGAGGAAGCCAAGCAGCAGCTCCACGGCGAACTCATCCGCGACGTGAAGCAGGAAGCCGAGCACCAGGTAAGGGACATACTGAAAACCGCGCAGACCAATGCCAACCGGGAAGCGAGACAGATCGTCACGCTGGCGATCAGCCGGTGCGCGGTGGATCAGTCCACGCAGACCAGCGTCGCGGTGGTTCCCCTGCCCAACGACCAGATAAAGGCTCGTATCATCGGTAAAGACGGCCGCAACATCCGGACTTTCGAGGCGGCCAGCGAAGTCAAGGTAATGGTGGACGATACGCCTGAAGCCGTGGTTATCTCCTGTTTCGACCCGATTCGCCGGGAAATCGCCCGGACGGCCATGGCGGATCTCGTATCCAACGGGAAGATCACCCAGAGCCGCATCGAGGAAATCATCGGGCGGGCACGGGAACAGATCGACAGCCGCCTGCTCTCGGAAGGACAACAGGCCGTCAACGAGCTCAAACTGAAATCGATGCATCCCGAGATGATGAAACTGGTCGGCCGGCTGCGGTTCCGGTCCAGTTACGGCCAGAATGCCCTGGATCACTCGAAGGAGGTGGCGTTCCTCACCGGGATGATGGCCGTCGAGATCGGCCTGGACGAACTGCTCGCCCGGCGCTGTGGACTCCTGCATGACGTCGGCAAGGCCCTGGACCACGAGATGGAGGGATCCCATCCGGAAATCGGCCTGGCCTTCGCGGAAAAGTACGGCGAACCCGAGGAAGTCAAGAACGCGATCATCGCCCATCACAACGACGAGAACGAGGAAATCACCTCGCCGATCACTTTTCTGGTCGCCGCCGCGGACGCCATTTCGGGCGCCCGTCCCGGCGCCCGAAGGAATGATCCCGAAGATTATGTCCGCAGGGTGGTGGAACTGGAAGAACTCGCCCGGTCCTTCGACGGGGTGGCTGACGCCTACGCCATCAACGCCGGCCGCGAGATCCGGGTCATGGTCCGGCCGGACCAGGTGGACGACGACCAGACGCACACGCTGGCTTCCGAAATCTCCCAGAAGATCCGCAACGACCTGACCTATCCCGGGCACATCAAGGTGACCGTCATCCGGGAGAAGATCGCCCACAGGATGACGAACAAGCGGGACGACCAGCAGCACGGCGGACGTCGAAGGTCGTACGGACGAAACCGGAACCGGCGTCAGGCTCCGGCGTCCAGCGGACAGGCGGCGGGATAACCACGCCGCGCAGCGGATTCCCGTGTCTCTTACCGAAGAAATCAAGGCGCATGCCGCGTCGCTCGGATTCGATCTTGCCGGCGTAACGACGGCCGATCCACCCCGCCACGGGGATTACTACGCCGAATGGGTCGAGCAGGGTCTGGGCGGCGAGATGGCCTACCTGAAACGCCAGATCGAGAAACGCCAGGATCCACGGAAAATCCTGCCGAACGCCCGGTCCCTCGTTGTGGTCGCCATGAATTACCGGTGTCCGGACCCGGATCCCGGCTCCGGCATGCAGGCCGGCACGCCAGAAAGCACCCCCCGCGGAAGAATCGCCCGGTACGCCCGGGGCGACGATTACCATGACGTGATAAAAGAGAAGCTGCTGGCGCTGCTTCGGTTCGTGCAGGACCGGGCCGGCCGGCCCGTGGAAGGCAAGGTATACGTGGACACGGGGCCCGTGCTGGAACGCGAGTTCGCCGTCCGCGCCGGCCTGGGATGGTTCGGGAAACACACCAACCTCATCCACAAGCGCGTGGGTTCGTGGCTCCTGATCGGGGAGATCCTCCTCGACATCGAACTGAATCCGGACGGGCCTGCGGCCGATCACTGCGGCACGTGCACCCTGTGCCTCGAAGCCTGTCCCACGGACGCCATCGTCGAACCCTACGTGGTCGATTCGCGCCGCTGCATTTCCTACCACACCATAGAATTGAAGGGGGCCATTCCCCTGGAGTACCGCGCGGCGATGGGAGACCGCGTGTTCGGGTGCGACGACTGCCAGGATGTCTGTCCCTGGAACCGCAGCGCGCCCGAAACCGGCGATCCGGCCTTCGTAGCCCGTCCCTGGAACGAAATGCCGGACCTCATCGAAATGCTGGGGTTGACGCCGGAGGCGTTCAGGACCCGGTTCAAGGGCAGTCCCGTTAAACGGACGAAGCGGCGCGGCCTGCTGCGGAACACCGCCGTAGCCCTGGGCAACACGAAGGATCCCAGGGTGGTTCCCGCCCTCGCCGATTCGCTGGGCGACGACGAACCGCTGGTCCGGGGCCATGCGGCCTGGGCGCTGGGAAACGTCGGCGGCGAAAAGGCGCTGGCGGAACTGGAGAAGGCGCGGATGACCGAGGAAGATCCGTGGGTTGTCGAGGAAATTGACCGGGCGCTCGCCGAGTGCGAGGCGTCATGAACGCGTCATGAACGCACGCTGGCGGTGCATACTTTTTTCTAAAAGCCCTTGCCTCCCCGGAGGTTGACCATATATTTCAGGTGGCTTTGGAGGCAGTTGCCGGGCGGTAGATCGACGTCCGGCGGCTTATTCGGTATCTGAATCACCGGCACGGATATGATTAGACACCTCCCGCTCATAGGCCTTGTATTACTCATCGGTTGCGCCGCCCCCCGGACCCTTGAACCGGGTGCGCGCACCGCGCCTCCGACCGAGACGGCGGATATCGCCGGCAATACCGTAGCGGTGGAGGAACCGACCGACCCGGATCTTACCCTCGATCATGTCGCCCCGGCCGATTCCCTGGCGATGAAGGACCCGGCCAGCCTGCTTGCCGACGCCAGGATGCGTTATGACGCGGCCCTCACGGCGCTGGAGCGATCAGATACCACGGCCGCACGCGCCGCGGTCGATGAAGTGCTTGAACTGCTCGTCCTGCTGAGCGACGACCAGAAGCACGCGGCCACCCCCGCGCAGGCCGACCTCCTCAGGAAACTGGGACCGCTGGTGGACCGTATTCAGGCAAGGCGCCGCGCCGCCGCCGAAATCCGGGGTTCGATCCCCAGGGTACTCAACCGTCGCGTCACGCAACAGATCAATCTGTTTCTCAAAGACCGAAGCCTGAACATACTCAAGACCGCGTACCAGCGGTCCGGGCGCTACACCCCGATGATCCGCGAAGAACTGTCCGCCAGGGGAATGCCGCCGGAGCTTCAATGGCTTCCCATCGTCGAAAGCGGCTTCAAGCCCAGGGCCTTCTCGTGGGCGTCCGCGGCGGGCATGTGGCAGTTCATCTACGATACGGGGAAACGGTACGGACTCCAGCGGTCCGGCTGGGTAGACGACCGCTTTGACCCCCACAAGGCCACCCCGGCGGCTCTCGCCTACCTGGGTGACCTGTACACCATGTTCGACGACTGGTTTCTCGCCATGGCGGCGTACAACTGTGGTGAGTACCGGGTGCTCCGCGAGATCAACCGGACGGGAAACCGGGATTACTGGAAAATGCGGCTGCCCAGGGAGACCCGGAATTACGTACCCAAGTTCCTCGCGGTGCTGCATATCATCGAGAACCCGGAGAAATACGGCGTCGAATTGCCGGACACCCACGACCCCTACCTCTTCGAAGAAGTGCGCATCGACAAGTCGGTCGCGCTGCAGCATGTCGCCGATCTGCTCGCCATGCCGCAGGACGATCTCAAGGCGCTGAACACCGACATCCGGTACGGCGTGACGCCGCCCACCGGATTTTCGCTGCGCGTACCCCTGGGCGCGGGTTCGACCCTGCTCGGCAGTCTCGACGAGCTTCCTGAATCGAATTTCAAGCCCCCTCCCGAGGTTCGCAGGTACCGCGTGCGGCGGGGTGATACACTGGGCCACATCGCCGTTAGATTCCGGACCTCGGTCAGCAGACTGCGGAGCATGAACCGGATCCGGGGCAGCCTGATCCGCGTCGGCCAGCTCCTCCGCGTACCCGGAAGGAACTACGGTGGACAGCAATGGGCAGGGCAGACGGCTTCTTACGGTACGCCGAGGGACGCCGCTACACACACCGTGCGGCGTGGCGACTCGCTGACCCGCATCGCCCGGTATTACGGGACTTCCGTCGTGGCGCTGAAGCTGGCCAACGGATTACGTGGAGACCTCATCCACCCAGGCCAGGTGCTTCGCCTGTCGGGAAACGGAAGCGGAACAAGCGGTGCGGTGACCTACAACATCCGGTCGGGGGATACGCTGGCGCGGATCGCCCGGGCCTTTAAGGTTACCCTCGCTGCCCTCATGCGGGCGAACCCCGATGTGCAGGCCAGGCGACTGCAAATCGGTCAACGGATCGTCATACCGGGCTGACCAAGGAGCAAGCGTACATGGGATACGTCAAGGCGGCGGAACTGGATGAGCTGAGTCCGGGCCAGATGAAGATGGTCTCGATCAGCGGGAAGGAGATCGTCCTCTGCAACGTGGACGGGAAGTACTATGCCGCCGACAATTTCTGCCCCCACATGGGCGCGCCCCTGAGCGAAGGGGAACTGGACGGCACCGACCTCTGGTGTCCGTTCCACGGCGCGTCTTTCGATGTGACCACCGGCGACGTCCTGTCGCCTCCTGCCTACGAAAACCTCACCTGCTTCCCGGTCCGGGTGACCGAAGAAGCCGTGGAAATAGACATCTAGCTGCCGTTCGACGGGAGGTGGCGCAACATACCGGTCCAGGTGACCGGCGACGCCGTGGAAATAGAAACCTGGCCGTCAATCGCTGAAATGTTCGTACCCCTTCGGGCGCAGGGGCCGGGGTCCGGTCCGGTCCGTGATGGTGTACCCCCGGTCGGCGGACACGCATTCGCCAATGGGGGTCAGCGGCGTTCCGGTACGCTCCGCAAGTTCTGCTGCCAGGCGCGCCACTCCCTCCGGCGCAACGGCGTACAGCAACTCGAATTCCTCGCCGCTCTCCAGGGCCGTCCCGACGGGATCGATCCGAAGTTCCTCCATGGCCCGCCTGGTTTCCTCCGCCATGGGCAGGGCGTTTCCATCCAGGTTCAACCCTACCCCGCTGTCCCGACCCACGTGCAGGGCGTCTGAACTGAGCCCGTCGCTCACGTCGATCATGGCGTGGACCCACCCGCTTTCAGCCAGCAGAACGCCTTCACGGACCCTGGGAACGGGGGTGCGGTGACGGCACAACACGCCTTCGAACCGGTCCGTTGCCGGGCTCCCCGCGGCCGGCCGCTCCCGTGCCGCACGAAGCAGGCGAAGGCCGGTCTCGCTCGCGCCCAGGTGTCCGGTCACGCACAGGATATCTCCCGCCCGGGCGCCGCTGCGCCGCGTGATGTGTTCCACTGCGGCTTCTCCGCTTACCGTGATGGAGATGACGGTCGGCCCGTCCGTCGAACTCAGATCACCGCCGACGATGGACACGGGATGGCCCGCATGCCCGGCCAGTTCGTGAATCCCCGCGTACAGCGCCTCCACGTCTTCCATGGAGCGATGGGCCGGAAGGCAGAGGGTCGTCAGCGCGTGCCGGGGCACGCCGCCCATGGCCGCGATGTCGCTGAAATTGGCGGCCATGCACTTCCATCCGATCTGCCGCCAGGACGAGAAGTCCAGGTCGAAGTCCACGCCTTCCACGAAGGTGTCGGTCGTCAGCAAGGTCGTCATGCCGGGCGCGGGAGTTATGGCCGCGGCGTCATCGCCGACCCCCAACAGGACGCTCGGGTCCGACTCGGGCAGCGCGTGCCCGATCCGCCGGATCACCTCGAATTCGCCGGGAAGACCCGCGCCTTTTTTACGATGCTCCACGGTTCATCCCCTTGCCGAACCGCCCTTCGACACGCTCCCTCGAGCGCGTGAAGATCTCGATCCCGGCCGTAACGCCCCCACCGAAGAGCAGTCCCTCCAGCGCGCCCAGGGCGACCTGGGTGGTGCGGCCGAACTCGCCTTCTCCGAAGATCGTCGCGATGGTTTCGAGCCGTATCTGCGACGCGTCGAAGGACTGCCGCAGGGTTTCCAGGCTGGCCGTGAACATGTTGCCGCCCATCACGGTCAGGACGATGCTGGCGATCATGCCGCCCAGCGCGCCGAAGACGATGTAGAGCAGGCTTCGCCACTGCCCGGGCCGCCTTGCCAGATAGTACGTTACGACCGGTCCGAGGGCCACGCCCGCGCCAATGAAGGCGCCTTCGAGACCGCCGGTCAAACCCGCGGGTTGCCGGCCGAACAGGGTCTGAATGGTATCGGCACTGTACAGGCTGAACGCCGCGCCCACCATGCCACCGCCGAGCGCGCCGCCCGGAACGCCAAGCCACCGGCCGTATTTCCCGGATACGCGCCACATCGCGACCATTCCGAAGGACACGCCCGCACCTCCGAATGCCCCGCCGAACAAGCCCAGGCCGGCCAGGACGAAAATGGGCGTAAGCGCCTCCGCCGACAGGCCGGAACTAACGGCGGCCAGGGCGGTTCCGAGGAGAAGTCCGCCGAACAGGCCGGACACGGCGCCACCGAAGGTACCGCCGATGCCTTGCTGCATGATGTCGATCCCACCCTGTTGCAGACGCATCAATACGAAACCGACCATCACCATGACCCGGTACAGCCGGGAGAGCTTGACCGACCGGTTCTGTTCCCGCAGGAAGGCCAGGCTGACCGCGCGCTGGAGGCGGCTTACGGACTCGTTGCCCGTGGGTCGGGTAAGTATCGATTCCACGGCCGAACCGAACCAGTCCGCCAATTCGATACTGGCCGCCCGGCGCACGCTCAGCATGGGATCCCGCAACGCGAGGTTCCGGAGCCGGTTGTTCAGCGCCGCGCAACGCACGGGCCGGGATGACTCCACCGCCCGCTTGCGGACTTCCCGGCGATCGTTGTACATGGCCTCCAGAATCACGTTCACCGCATCCGGGACCTTTTCAACCAGCCAGGCCGGCACGGGCCGGTCCCGGTTGAGCAGGCTGATGCAGAGCAGGTACGCTTCGTCGCCGGAGACGCCGATTTCCTCCAGGTACGGCGCGAGCAGGTCCAGGCTTTCGCGGTCCATGATGAGCTGGTAGGTCCTGTAATTCTCCACCGACCGTTCGAGCAGGCTCCGTGCCTGCTTCGCTTCGTAAACGCTGCCGGTCAGCCAGCGGGACACCTCCGGAATCATGCATTCGTGGGCGAGTTCCAGCCACCCTTCCCCTTCCTGGTTTCTGCGCCGGACGATACGGGCGTCGACCAGTTCCCCGAGCAGCGTTCCGAGGGTGTCGGCGTCGTACCGGTCGCCGGCCTGGATCCGCGCAGCCAGTTCGGCCTCCCGCACGACGATGAGCCGCTCCTCTGCAGAGATGAGCGCCAGCAGCACCTGCTGCACCACGGACAGGTCGGCCGCCGAAAACCGGCGGAGGACCCTTGCGAGATAGTCGGCCAGGATCTGCGAAGCGCCGCCCAGCTGGTCGTAGGCCGATTCCGTGATCAGGTTTTTCGTATTGCGTTGATCGTACAGCGTATCGCACACGATCTGCAGGTGTGGCGGATCGACGGAGTTCTCATCGGAGAGATCCTCCAGCAGGCGGTCGACGAGTGCGTCTTCGAACCGGCAGCCGACCCGCCAGGCGGGACCCGTGATGGCCTGTGCGGCCTGATCGGAGGTCAATCGGCTGAGCCGGTATTCATGATGGAAGATCTCCGGGACCGCCGGTTTGAGCCGGCTCATCTCCGCGAGCATGTCTTCCCGCATCACGAAGACGAACTGCAGGGGCAGCGCATCGTCTTCCATGATCACGGCGAGTTCTTCGACGAACGCTTCCCGGCCCGGTTCATCGAGCAGGAGAAAGAACTCTTCGAACTGGTCCAGCATGACGACGATCCGGGACGCGGAGCCGGGCCAGTTCCGGCGCAGCAGTTCCTGCAGAGAAACACCGTCCTCATCAAAGCCGCCCGCTCCGTTGTCCGTTACGAGCCGCCGGACCATCCGCTGCATGTGCTGCAGTGGATCGGTGAAACTCCGGATGATACACGTCAGGTGGCCCTGGTCATGCAACCGGGGGATGACACCGGCCCGGAGGATCGAACTCTTGCCGACGCCGGAACGGCCGTAGAGGAGAAACGAGCGCCGGGCAAGGATGCGGGAGCAGATGTTCTCGATCTCCTCCTCGCGTCCGAAAAAGAGGCCCTGGTCGTTTTCGGTGTAGTAGTCGAGGAACTTGTACGGACGGGTCGGCTTGTCTTTGGCCGCCTGCGGGGACGGTTCATCCACGATCTCCACCGCTTCGCCGATGAAGACGTACCCATGCTTCGGCACCGTCTTGACGTAACGGGGATTCGATGCGTCATCCTCCAGCTGTTTCCGGATCGACTTTATACACTGGGTCAGCGCCGTATCGCTGACGATCACGTCTTCCCAGACTTCGTCGAAGATGCGGTTCTTCTCCACCAGTTGCCCCGCATTGGATACCAGCAGCACCAGTACGTCGAAATACCTGGAACTCAAAGGCAGCACGGCGTGTTTCCGGCGGACCTGGCGGTTCTTGATGTCCAGCACGAAGTCGTCGAAACGGAAGCCGTTGGCGGCGGTCTGTTGGGTCATTCGGGGCTCAATGGGCGGATTCCAAAGAAAAAAATGGACAATTCATACGTTCCTCAC